>CAZYWI010000010.1:0-10540 GCA_964651585.1 uncultured Candidatus Saccharibacteria bacterium
TGTCACCCAAATGAAACGTGCCGTTTTTGATTAAAAGTGTTGCCGTAATACCTCGTTTGTTATCTAAGTGAGACTCTAAAACAACGCCCTGAGCAGGCGCTAATTTATTGGCCTGAAAATTATTTAAATCAGCCAATAATAAAATGAGTTCTAAAAGTTCATCAACGTTTTCTCCTGTTTTTGCAGAAATTTCTACACAAGGCACATCGCCACCTCTTCCTTCTAAAAATACTCCTAATTCCGATAATTCATTTTTCACTTTCTCGGGATTGGCATTGGGTTTATCAATTTTATTAATGGCTACGATAAATGGAATGCCCGCGGCTTTTATATGATAAAGCGCTTCCTTTGTTTGTGGCATTACTCCTTCATCAGCAGCAATAATTAAAATAGCAATATCGGCAACTTGAGCGCCACGCGATCTTAAAGTAGCAAAGGCTTCATGACCGGGAGTATCTAAAAAAGTTATTTTACGAGTTTCTGCTGGCAAGGATTTATCTTGAGACAAAGGAATCTCTATCTCATAAGCACCAATGTGCTGAGTAATATTACCAGATTCTTGAAGAGTCACTCTGGTATTTCTAATAAAATCTAAAAGAGAAGTTTTGCCATGATCAATATGGCCCATTACTACTACTACTGGAGGTCGAGGCACTAAACATTCATTTTTTTTATCATCGAATTGTTCCATTATAATTGTTTAACATATTTGAAAGTTGTGATTATTATTCTAACACATAAATAAACAAAAAATCAAGTATGTTGAGCTTTTAATTTTTTTATCAGCCCTTGAGAACATTAAAAATTTTTCAAAAATGTTTTTCAGAATTTCTGTCTTGACTTTTTTGAATAAATTCTTTATACTTTATCTTAGTTAAACAAAATCTTAATCTTAGTTAAACAAATAATAAAAACAAATATAATATGGCAAATAATAATTTTCAAGATGCGCAATCAAATGTTCAAGAACCCTCAGATCAAAATCAGCAATTTCAACCTTTTGCGCCTCAAGAATCTAATATTTATATTAGAACAATGGCCGATGACACCGCCAAGTTACAAAAAGGAGGCGGAAATTTTACTCCTTCAATGGGTAATCCCCAAAATCCCATTAATTTAGAAAAGACTTGGCAAGAATCGCAGCCTCCTCAACAAATGCCTCAGATGCCGCAACAACCAGTGACTCCCCCGAATGAGCAGCAGCCGTTTTCAGCGCCATCAACAACCTTTGGAACACCTTTTCAGCCCGAAGATCAACCAATGGGAGCCTCTTCGGTAGAAAATTTAAAACAAAGAATTCAAAATTTAGCTAGCAGTCAGCCCGTGCCCGAAGCTAATCCTTTTTATTCACCCCAGCCACCATCAGAGCAACCACCATTCAGCCCTATGCCAACGCAAACACCTTCTAATATTGGTGGCGAACAGAATTTATCTTTTGAGATGCCCAATCCAACTATTCCCCAAGCTGGTGTTCAGCAACCTTATATACCTCAAACGAATGGCAACATCATACCAGAGCCAGATATTCCTCGGGGTGCTTTTGAATATCCTGCTGCCCCTTTAGCAAAACCTAAAAAGAAATTAATACCCATCTTAATAATTGCTTTAGTGGCTGTAGTAATAACCGTCGGATATTTTTATATTTGGCCGTCAATCATTAAACCGAAAGTTGTTACTAACCCGACAATTACCGAGCCTTTAACTACCATTCCTCTAACGCCAACAACTTTACCCCCAATAGTAACTCCATTCCCGAATTTAGGAGGAGATTTTTATACAAGTAAAATTAATATTGATATCACAGGCGCTCCTGTTATTATAGATGACGTTATGAAAGAAGTTGCTAATTTAGCTGAAAGTGGAACGTTTAAAATTATAGTACCCAAAATCAAAGATGAGTATTTAACGGCTAAAGAAATATTTTTCACCTTTATTAAAAATGCCCCAGAAGAAATAAGTAGCAACATTCAAGATAAATATTTAGTATATGCTTATTATGGAGAAGTTCACCCAGCTTTAGGTTTAGTGTTTACTTTTGATAAAACAAAAAGCGATATTGTAAGCGCTGCTTTTTTAGGTTGGGAGAAGAATAGAGAATTAGTTAAAGATACTGCTGAAATTTGGGCTTTTACGCCAAAAACTCCAAAGCTAAAAGCTTTTAAAGAAACAGAAATTTTGGGCAACAAAGTTAGATATTTTGAATATCCAGAAAAAGAAGCAGCTTTAGCTTATACTCTTTTTGATAATTATATTATTGTTACTACCTCTCTTGAATCAATAACAAGTGCTATCGAGCATCTTCAGAATGGTACTATCCCTGTCATAAAATAACAAAATATTTTTCTAAAACAAGCTTGTTAGAGCTTAAAGAAGTTAGCCCAGCTTCTAAAGTTTTTGACATTTTATAATAAATAAATCTCTGTTATGCAAAAATTTTTTTCTAATCTTCTCATTGTTTTCTTAATTATTTTAGGCTTAGTATACTTGTTCTCTACCTTAAATGCTTTAAGCGTTACTACAACTCAAGTTTCGCTTAATGAATTAATTCAAAAAATAGAGAGTCAAGAAATTAAAAAAATTATAGTTCAACCAAATTTAGTAATAGGAACTATTGATGATAAAAACCAAGTAACCGCCAAAAAAGAAATGGAGACCTCATTTTTTGAGGTATTAAAATACTATGATGTACCCCAAGAAACTATTAAAAACTTAGATATTACTTTTAAAGAGCCAACGGATTGGGGCAGCATTGTTTTAATATTATCAACTTTAGTCTTACCAATAATTATTTTTTTAATTTTCTTTTCATTCTTATCAAAACAAAGCAAGCAGGGTCCTGGCCAGATTTTTAGTTTTTCTCAGGCAAATATTAAGCGGTTTTTACCCGATAAGAACAAGATCACCTTTAAAGATGTTGCAGGTTTAAAGGAGGCCAAGGAAGAGTTACAAGAAATTGTAGAATTTTTAAAAAATCCTACAAAGTTTACAGAATTAGGAGCGAAAATTCCTCGTGGCGCCTTATTGATGGGGCCTACAGGTGTTGGTAAAACTTTATTGGCAAGAGCAGTAGCTGGAGAAGCCAATGTGCCCTTTTTTCATATTTCGGGTTCAGAGTTTGTTGAAATGTTTGTTGGGGTAGGAGCTTCACGAGTGAGATCAGCTTTTGAAATTGCCAAAAAATCCGCGCCTTCAATTCTTTTTATTGATGAAATTGATGCTATAGGCAGAGAAAGAGGGGCAGGAATTGGGGGAGGTCAAGATGAAAGAGAACAAACTTTAAACCAAATTTTAGTAGAAATGGATGGTTTTGATAAAGACACAAAAGTAATTGTGATGGCCGCCACCAATCGGGCTGATATTTTGGATTCAGCTTTGTTAAGACCTGGCAGATTTGATAGGCGCATTGTTTTAGACCTGCCCGATATTAATGACCGAGAAGAAATTCTTAAAATTCATAGTAGAAATAAAAAATTGGCTCCGGATATTAATTTAAGAAAAATTGCTGAACGTACACCGGGATTTTCTGGCGCTGATTTAGAAAATTTAATGAATGAAGCAGCAATTTTAGCGGCTCGAAATAACAGGAAACAAGTTATTGAAGATGATTTATTAGAAGCCATAGAAAAAGTTATTCTTGGACCAGAAAGAAAAAGCCATATCTTAACTAAATCAGAAAAAGAAATCACTGCTTATCATGAATCTGGACATGCTTTAGTTGCAGCCTCATTACCCAAAGCAAATCCTGTTCAAAAAGTTTCTATTTTAGCTCGAGGCGTAGCTGCCGGATATACTATTCAATTGCCAGTAGAGGACAAGAGCTTAAAGACGCGCACAGAATTTTTAAATGATTTAGCAATTTTTTTAGCTGGATATAGCGCAGAAAAAATTCAATTTAATGAAGTTTCCACAGGTGCAGCGAATGATTTAAAAGAAGCCTCTAATAGCGCTAGAGCATTTGTTACTAAATACGGAATGAGCAATTTGGGTCCGATTTCTTTTGTAGAAGAGGAATCTGTGTTTTTGGGTAAAGAATTAGCCACAAGAAAAATATATTCCGAAGAGATGGCTTCAAAAATTGATAATGAAGTGGTAAAATTGATTAATAATGCCTACAAGCAGGCAACAAACATTTTGCAAAAGAAAAAAGAAACCTTAGATAAAATTGCCACCGTTCTTTTAGAAAAAGAAACTATTGAGCAAGAAGAATTTTATCAATTAATAGGAGAGTAAGATTTGGTTATAATATTATTGATCAAGATATATTGAAATGGAATATGACTAATTAAATATAAAATGAAGCGTAACTAATTTATGCTTCATTTATATATTATATATTTTTAAAGTTTGATTGATACTATTGCTTCTTTTTAAAGCACCTTGCAAGAAATAAATAATTTTGCTAAAATAATTATTAGTTAATGTTTTATAGCCGGCGCATAATTCAGTGGTAGAGTACTACATTTATATAGATATATCAACAATTAATATTTTCTTTTTTTAGCCGGCGCGTAGCTCAGTGGTAGAGCATCGCTCTTATAAAGCGAGGGTCGTAGGTTCGATCCCTACCGCGCCGACTAAAAGTATTTAGAAACTTGAAGATTGTTGGCAATCTTGCTAACCCTAATATTATGATAAAAGTTAAGAGTTAGTAATATAAAACGGAGTTGATGATTTAAATTCATCCGCGCCCGCTATAACGTAAATTTCAAAATAACAAGACTAACCTTGAAACAACTGATTAAGTATTTTACCAACGTAATTCTTAAATTTTAATTGCTCTGAAATGCTATTATTACATTCTAAAGCAATAATTTTGCCAAAGATAAAAAGAGGCAAGGTTTTTAAATAATCAAAATCTTTCAAACTTCTTATAGTATGCAAATCAGTATTTTTTTTGTAGGAATAGCCATTTAGATGATTGCAGCCAAAGTAATTTAAGGTTTTATTTTTTTGAAATACATAGTGATATTCTTGAGAGTTTTTTGTTTTGGCAACCTGATAATGAGCAAGATCAATACAAAAACCTCCAATTTTTTTGACATCTACAAAAGGAGAAACCGAGTTATCGGTATTCATTTCTAAAAATAGATTTTGATAATAACCTCGCCATTTTTCTAAAATATTAAAACTATCTTCATGAATAGTAAAGTATTCAGTATGAAAATTATCTTTTAAAAATTTCAACTCCTTTCGAGCCATATCATTTCTAATGTGAACCAAGGGAATTGTTTTGAGTGGAGACTCTAAAAGATCTAAATAAATTTTTTTCCTTTGATTTTCATCAATACACTCAAGGAAGAGAGTTGCTTCGGTAATGCCATAGTGCTTGATTTCCTTTAATTTATTCCTTCAAGAACTATTTTGATTACCAGTAATGCCAACTAAAATTCTGTAAGAAAAATTTTTTGTCTTCATACCTTATTCTTTTATTTTCTATTTTATATATTTTATTTAAACAAGTTATCGGATTGCTTTTCTCTTGCATCTTATAAAAAAAGTTGGTAGAATATAGTTACTAAATGTTTGTTTCATTTTAACATTTTTAGCCAAAAATCGCAATATTAATTAAATTGATGAAAATGGATATTTGGTTCTTTAATCTCATTAATAGTCATAGATATATATTTTTAGATGTTGTCGCCTATATCTTTAGTAATTATCTTTTTATTTTTTTAGGCATTTCGTTTTTGCTTTTATTTATCTGCTTTTCTCATAATATTGAACGAAAAATAAAAAACCTTTGCATTGTTGGTTTTTCTTTTTTGTCGCAGCTTATTTTGATCAATGGTATTTTAAAAAATATTTTTTACAGACCTCGGCCATTTTTGGTTTTACCTCAAACATATCTTTTAGGGCCAGTTTCCACTGGCAGCTCTTTTCCTTCAAACCATACCGCCATTGTCGCTTCTATTATTATTGCCTTTGTGCTTCTCAATAAAAAATATTGGCCTGCTTTATTTGTTATACTTCTTGTTGGTTGATCACGAATTTATAGTGGAATGCATTGGCCAAGTGATGTATTTTTTAGCATAATTATCAGCATAGGATGCGCTTTTTTCAGTTTCTGATTATATCAAAAATGAGAAAAGAAATGAAGCAGCAAGATTGTTGCGAAAAAGTAATAAATATGCTAAATTAAAAGAAGTATTTTGAAAAAATTATTAAGGGCTCGTAGCTCAGTTGGTTAGAGCGCTACATTGACATTGTAGAGGCCTGCAGTTCGAGTCTGCACGAGCCCACTTTAAACGCACATAAGCTATGGAAATTATAGTTGAACAATCAAAGAGTAATCAAAGATTAGATAAATTTCTCAATCAATATTTTCAAAATTTTTCTCGTAATCAAATTCAGAAGTTTATTAAAAAAGGAGCAGTCAAAAGTCAAAATAGTGTGCTTGACAGGCCTTCATACCGAGTGAAAAATGCCGAGGTAATTATTGTTGATAAATCCATTTTTGAGCAAGAAAATAACGAGATTAAACCTAATCCTGATCTTAAGCCAGAAATTATTTTCGAAAATAATGATTTTTTGATCGTCAATAAGCCAGCAGGGATAACCGTTCACCCAGTTAATGTTCATCAAGATAATACGCTAATTAACGGTATTATTTATTATTATCCTGAAATAAAAACCGTTGGAGACAATCCTCTACGGCCAGGGATAGTTCATCGCCTCGATAAGGACACTTCTGGACTAATGATAATAACAAAAAATAATCAAGCCTTCCAAGAAATAAAGTTGCTCTTCCAAAATCATAAAATCAAAAAAACATATCTGGCTCTGGTTTTTGGTAAATTTAAAAATAAAAATGGGATTATTAACTATCCCATCGCTCGCTCTAAACAAAAATTTAATAAAAGAAAAATATTATTGCGCCAAGAGCCAAATGCAAAGACAGCTATAACTCAATACAAAGTAATTAAAGAGTTTAAGGAAACCTCGCTTTTAAAAGTTTATCCCCAGACTGGACGCACCCATCAAATCAGAGTACATTTCGCAGCTTTATCTCACTTTGTGATTGGGGATAAAGAATATGGCTCTAAAAAAATTAATAAACTCTACCCTTTTCAAAGGCAATTTTTACATTCCTCAAAAATTGAGTTCTTCTGAAACCAGCGCAAAATGACTTTTGAAATTCCTTTAGCTAATGACTTAGCTCAAGGAATAAAATTGCTAAAATAGCAAGGCTCTTGCAAAAATATTAAAATTATGTTAGTTTATAATTAAGATAAAACTTAAAACACCATAATGAACAATAAACAGTTAGACGAAATTTTGTCAAAAAAGTATAAAAAAGATGTGCCAGAGATTAAAGTGGGCGATGAAGTACAAATTTTAATGAAGCTTAGGGAAAAAGCGAAAGATAAAAATAAATTTCAGCATATTAGAGGAGTCGTAATCGCCAAGAAGCACCGCAGTGAGTTAGGTGCTACCATTACTGTGCGCCGTATTATTGATGGCGTTGGTATTGAATGAACCATACCTATTTATTCTCCCGATATTGAGAAAATCACTGTGGTTAAAAGATCAAAAACAAGGAGGGCAAAGCTATATTATATTCGCCATAAATCAATGAAAGAAGCAAAAACGAAACTAAAAAGAGAAATTGCTAAAAAAGAATCCCTAGAGGAAGCAGA
Source organism: uncultured Candidatus Saccharibacteria bacterium (assembly GCA_964651585.1). Classification (GTDB taxonomy): domain Bacteria; phylum Patescibacteriota; class Minisyncoccia; order UBA6257; family JAKLIH01; genus CAZYWI01. The sequence continues at coordinate 7,638 of CAZYWI010000010.1, forward strand.
AGAAAGTTCTCAAAACGATGAACAACAAACAAAAGATTATAATGAAGCTAATCTTACAAGCGCAAAACAAATAAATGAAGCAGTTAATCCTTCAGATATATAATTTATCAAAACTATGAATTAAAAACTAAAGCGCGCTCGAGCGCGGGTGGCGGAATCGGTAGACGCGCCACTTTGAGGTGGTGGTGATCGCAAGATTGTGGAGGTTCGAATCCTCTCCCGCGCACCCAAAAAGTTAAAGGTCATAATTAATAAATCTTAAAATAATAAAATGAAAAGCAAAACATTCTGAGTAATCTTTATTTTGGTAGTCTTTTTAGTAGGCAGCTATGGTATTTATATCACCTTGATTTTACCCAAGAATAGCCCGCTTAATCCTTTAAATGAGCAGAATCAACCAACTTCTGCAACTATAAATCAGGATAACTTAACAGCGAGCTTGCCAGATGTTGGGGATAAAATTGCAATCTTTTATTCAACCTCCTGTCCTCATTGTCAAAAAGTATCTCAGTATCTAAGTGACAATAAAATTGAGGAAAAATTAGATGTTTTGAAACTCAAGGTTGATGATGAAAATACTGATAAAGCCAACATTGATTTGTGGTTTCAAAAAGTTCAGGAATGTAATTTAGGAGAAGAAAGCTTAGGCGTACCTTTTATGTATCATCAAGGCAAATGTGTTATAGGGGATCAACCCATTATTGATTATATTAACAGTTTAATCAAATAAAAAAATTCCGTCCAAAATCTGGACGGAATTTTTATTAGAAGTTAGGATAAGTTTAATAATTTTAGGAGAGAATTGCCAGTCATTTCGGGCGGTTTGGCAATGTTAAGAATTTCTAAAATTGTTGGAGCAAGGTCACACAAAAGGCCCAAAGCTTCTTTTTCTCGCTGTTCTATTTGAGAAGCAATAAATGGTGTAGCATAATGTCAACGATTAGCAATTAAATATAAGGGTACTAGATTAGTATTATGTGTTAGTTCGATAGTCCCAGTATAGGGATTACGCATCCTTTCAATGTTGCCATGATCTGAAGTAACTAAAACAAAATAGTTTTGTTTTAAAGCGGGCTCTATAATTTTATGTACTTCTTCATCAATTATTTTTACTACCTGCTGAGCGGCTTCAATATCTCCACTATGAGCTATTAAATCAGGATTAGCATAATTTACTACAATAAAATCATAAATGTTTTCTTCCATGGCTTGAACGACTCGCTCTGTTAAAATTGGAGCCATCATTTCAAGATGCTTGCTTCGTTGGACAGTTGGCAAAGAGGGAACAATGGTTCAATATTCGCCAGGAAAAGGTTTTTCTTTTAAGCCATCAAAAAAATAAGTAACATGAAGAGCTTTTTCTGATTCTGCCAAGCGCAGCTGATGTTTATTATTTTGCGATAACACCTCTGCTAACGTATTAGCTAATACTTCTTCAGGAAAAGCCACTTTATAATCAAGCTCTGCTTTGTAGTTTACAAAAGTAGCTACATCAAGAGAAGAGGGCTTGTTGTTTACTGAAAAAAGATTAAAATTACTATCTAAAAAAGCTTTTAAAAATATTTCCATTGAGCTATCACTTGGACGACAATTAAAAAATAAAATACTATCATTGTTTTGAATAAAGTACTTTTGATTATTTTGGTACTCAACAATTGCCGGCTCTATAAATTCATCAGTAAAATTTTTTTGATAAAATTGCGAAAGATATTCTTTTATTTTCCCCTCTGCTACAATATTTCCCTTACCACTACCAATGAGGTCGAAATACTTTTTCAGATAATTGGGATTGCGTTCTTTATTCATAGCATAAAATCTGCCTGCCACGCTCGCGATTTTTCCTATGCCTCGAGTTGATAAATAAGAGTTTAGGTCGTCAATTAAAATAGTGGCTTCTTTATTTTCTTTACCATCGATTCCATCGGTAATTAGATGTAAATAAACATCTTCTAAACCGTTTTGCTTAGCAAGTTCAATTAAGGCCTTTAGATGGTCTAATGAAGAATGGATTTCGCCCGAACTAATGAGCCCAATTAAATGCAGCCTTGATTTTTTTTCTTTTGTTTTGTTAATAATGTCCAAAAGAGTTGTATTCTTAAAAAAACTGCCATTCTTTATAGCCATATCAATACGTACGAGAGTTTGATAAACAATTCTTCCGCTGCCCAAAATTAAATGTCCAACTTCCGAATTACCTTCCTTATATCAGGGTAAACCGTTAGCCATACCCGAAGCTTGTAAGGCGCAATAAGGATAGTTTTGTTTGAGATAATCTAAATAAGGAGTTCCAGCCATTCAAATAGGATTGGTGTCATCTTTTCTGCCTATGCCTCAGCCGTCCAAAATAACTAAGCAAACTTTTGAATTCATATTTAAATTTTATTTATAAAAATCTTTAATTATTATATCAAAAAAATCAAAGAAATACAATTAGCTGTCTGTGTTTATAACGCCCTGGACTTGTGGCACTTAAAATTAGTTAAAATAGAGGGGAATCTTTTAATGAGAAGTATGTTAAGAGATCTGTTTTATTGCTGTTTGATTGGGCGCGAATTTGGTGTTTAAAAAAATTGCTTTTTCTTTTATTTTTTGCTATAATATTTATTCTCATTCCGAGAAAAAAGATTTTTCTCTTGAACAGCAGAAAATAAAGTCAATAAAGATAATATTTAATTAATCACAATGCTTAAAGAAACATTTTCAAAGATTTACGACGATCACATTAATGAAATTTATCGTTTTGTTTATTTAAGGACTAATCAGCGCGAAGTAGCTGAAGATTTAGCTTCCGAAATTTTTTTTAAATTTTGGCAGCATAATAAAAATAAAAAGGATGAATATATCAAGTCACCGCGCGCCTTTTTATATAAAATAGCCCGCAATATGCTCATAGATTTCTATCG
>CAZYWI010000010.1:10550-12195 GCA_964651585.1 uncultured Candidatus Saccharibacteria bacterium
GAAAAAGCAATCAAGAAAAGCGAAGCCTTTCTTTAGAAAGTTTTGATGATTCTTTTGCACTGCCCAAAGAATTAGTTGATGATGGCTTTGCTCAAACAGTGGAACTGGAGGAAAAACAAGAAAAAATTCAAAAAGCTTTATCAAAAATTAACCCTCTTTATAGCGACATAATAATATGGTATTATATTGAAGGCTTGAACAGTAAGGAAATTGCTCAAATTATTCAAAAGACTGAGGGTAATGTGAGGGTGTTAATCCATCGTGCCTTAGAATCACTCAAAAAGGAAATTGGTGAAGAAGTAAATTAATAAATTACTCATTTATTTTTATGCCTAATTTATTTAACAATTGAAAAGAGACGCCAAAAATTTCTTTTCCCGAATTTCAAGATCATTGAATTGTAAACGAATGCCAAAATTTAGAAATTGAGGCCTTAAATTATTTTGATCAATATAAAGCAGGCAGCTATTCTTATGAAGAATTAAAAAACCATTTTAGAACTTTGTTCCGAGAGCAATTTTTTACTGCTTCGACAGACGATCGATTACTTCGGTATTTAGACAGCAACAATATAATGAAAAATATCGCTCATAATTATAATAATCCCAACATTAATCTTAACGAGCTGGTGAATAATTATATTGATGCGTTAGCTAAGGACCCCTTTTATCAAGCCTTTAAAGAATTATTTTTAGACCCTCTGCAAAAGCAACTTTTTGTCAAGGAAAACATTGACGCTCGAAAAATCAGAGAAATAAAAAGTCAGAAAATTCAAATTTCTTCCGATACCTCTTATAACAAAATTATCGGTTTTGTAGATTTTTTGGATCAAGTGTTTCGCGAAGAATATTTAAGAGCTTTACGCCAAACTACTTTTTAGTAAAGACTACTGCTGTATAAAAAGCAAGATAAAATTTAAATTAAAATATAAACTTTTGGTCGGCGCTTTTAATTTTAATCAAAATAAATTTTTAAACTTTAAATATGAATGAAAAAATACCTAATAAATATGAGTCCAATTTTTCCAAAGAAATGCAGGATTTAGATGAAGAAAGCAAACAATTAAAAGCTGTGTTGGAACAATTTTATAGCCAATACGAAAAACAAATTAGTGAAGCAGCGGGTAATATTTCGAAGATAGAGCAGCCAATCATTGATGATTTGAAGGAGCAATTTAAAGAAAATTTTCCTCAAAAAACCTTAGAGGCCTATTTAAAAAACGACCCCACGTTGCAGAAAGCAGTTGAGAATTTTAAACAAACAGGAGATGAAGAGGCATTTCAAGCAGAGCTAACCGAAACAGCTGTTTTTCTAAGAGCCAAAAAACAAATCATAAAACCAGCCATAGAAGAGCAGATGGTAAATTATCATATGGATGGGCCAATTTTGGAGAAATATTTTAAACCCTGAGCCGAGAGAGCTTTTATCTCGATCTTGGCAGAAAAATTAATTGATTTATCTGCAGAAGACTTAACAAAAAAGCACTAAAACAATAATTAATTTTGTTATTGGAAGCTTGAAAATACCGACTGGTTTTTAGCCAGTCGGTATTTTTATTAGCCCTTATTTGCCTTATTTTTTATTTTTGTTATTGAACTGCGGGAAGGTGTAACAAAATGGCAGGAAATACGTCTACATTAATATA
>CAZYWI010000011.1:0-10303 GCA_964651585.1 uncultured Candidatus Saccharibacteria bacterium
ACCTCATCAAATTGTTAATCTCTTCTAAAACAATTTTTCTGCTCTGAGGCACTTTTGTCAATGATTGTTTAAAGCTCTCATCAACTGTTTTTTTCAAATTCTCTATTTTAATCCCAAAACGCGTTATGGCTGACTGAATATACTTATTAGGTAATAGTGATTTCATTAAAAGTAAATAAAAATTACCTTGACTATTTAAAGCCTGATCAAAACAATTTAAGATTAAATTTTGAAGCTTAGGACTAACATAGCAATCAACTCTTATTATTGGTTTTTCCAAATCATCATAAGAGATTCTTCGCTTTGGATTGTTAAAACTCAAAAAAGAATCAGCTAAAAAGAGCAAAATAAAATAACCAACAAAGTTCAACTTTCTGACTCCAGAGAACAAAGAAACAATGCATAAAATAATAAGAAGACCAATAAAAACACTTTCCAATATTCTTAAAGCACAAATATCTCAACCTGGTAGAGAAAGTCTTTGATCTTTATAAATAAATTTTTTGTTAGTAATTTGAGAAATGAGCGACATAGTTATTTAAAAATATTATAAATAATATAGGGTAAAATAGCACATCATAATAAATAAAGAGTGCCAGAAAATAAAATAATGATGAGATAAGTAATACTAGACACAATCACCCTAAACAATCTAAAAGAAACACCAATGAGATATCCGTGCCAAGTATAATCCTGATAAAGGGGTTGCCAAAAATGTTTTAAAGTAATCTTTAAAGCTCAATGCCTATCAAGCTTTTTTAAAAACTTGATAAGGTTTTCATACCACAGATAAAAACTATCAAGATAAAAATGTCTCAAAAACAAAACCAATCTTTCAGCAACTCTTTGTACAAAACATAAAATAAACATAATATTAGATTTCAAATAATTTTATATTACTTGGCTCTTCTTTTTTTATGCGAATGATGCCATATTCTCCATCATAACCAGGAATTTTGTCTACTTCTCCCCTCCTCACTTTCTCTATAGCAGCTCCAATTGCTCCAAAACCATCATCAATAAATTGTTGTAAAGAAATATTTAATAAAATATTGAATTCGTTATCATACTGCCTAATCATTTGACTATATAAATCCTGGGTTTTTTTAGAAAAGGTAGTAGTGCTAAAAAGGTCGGCAATAATTTCTTTCAGAGACATTAAACATTTGAAGGGAATAATGCCAAAATTTTTAGCTTCTTCTTCGGCTCGGTCGGCCAAATCATCTACCCGATGCAAAACTCCGATTGTTAAATTTTTATGGCAAACAGGACAAATATTATTTAACTTTTTCGCTTCAGCTGGAGATAAATTAACCTTACATAATCTATGTCCATCATAATGATATTTTCCCTCTTCTGGATAAAATTCGATAGTATATAAAAATTTTTCGGGATTTTTTGTAATCAAGGCATTATAAAAATCATTATAATTAAAATCAATATTAAAAACATTAGCTTCCCTACCTAATTTTTCTAAAGAATGGCTATCAGAATTAGAAACTAAGGTCACTTGATCTAACTGCGACAGTCGCCAATTCATCAAAGGATCTGAAGAAAGTCCAGTTTCACATACTTTTATAAAAGGCGCTAAATCTTCAAAACATTCTTCTAAGGAGTCAAAGCCAGACATTGAACCAAAAAGTGAAAATCATGGTGTTCAGATATGAGCGGGAATAAATAGCGCTTGATTATTTACTTCCAAGGCCAAAGCTAACAAATCATGAGCATCAACACCAACAATAGGCCTACCATCAGAAGCTAAATTACCATGGAATGATAGGCGTCTATTAAATTCTTGGGCGCTTTTTAAATCGGGCATCAGAATAACATTGTGAATTCTATGGGTTTTGCCATTTTTAGAATAAATACTACTAATTTCCGAAGATAGCACAAACCGAATATTGGAATTAGAGTTTTTTAATTTATAGAAACCACCATCGGCCTCCACTAATTTATCTTGAAGCTCTTGAAATCATTGGGGATGAGTAAAGTCGCCTGTACCTATTAAATTTAACCCTTTAATTTTAGCCATCTCTTCGAGATGCTCTAAATCCATTTCTTTACTTGTGGCTCGAGAATATTTTGTATGAATATGGAAATCCGCAATAATTTGCATATGTTATAATAATCTAATAATTATCCTAATTATAGCATAAAACCCAAAATTTTGCTATAGTAGTAATATTAGCAAAATAATAAAAATTCAAATTTTAATAATGGAAAACCCCTTGGGCCGTTTTGGCGAAGAACTGGCCCGGCAATATTTAATCAAAAAGGGCTACAAAATTATTGAAACTAATTATAGATTAAGATGCGGAGAAATAGACATCATAGCACGAGATAGAAAAGAGTTGATTTTCATTGAAGTAAAAACGAGACATTTTAATCAAGAAAAAGAGATCGATCCGCCGCTACTTCCTGAAGAAGAATTCACTTTAAGAAAGAAAAAACGACTTTTAAAAACAATCGCTGCCTATCTTAAGTTAAAAAAATATCCTGAAAATATTGCCTGGCGCTTAGATTTAATTACTATTTATGTTTATGAAACACACAATAATATTTACCACTATGAAAACGTTATCATCTAACTTTTCGTGTAAACTTTACCTTGAATAATTTTATTGGCTTTTCTGCAATGAATTATTGCTTCTCTAGCAAACACCTCTCCACATTTGGGACAAATTAATTTTCCCTGACAATAATCAACTAAAATCTTATCCTGATAGCATTTTAATAAATGCCCTTTCTTTTCCTTTCGATATTTATACAAGAGGGTATTGCACTGGGAACAATAAACTTTAATTACATAAAAAAACTTGCTATCTTTGGCCATTATTATGCTTTTATTTATCAAGTCGGGCTGCTGGGAATCGAACCCAGACCACTGACTCCCGAAGCCAGCGTACTACCTTTATACTACAGCCCGCGATTCGTAATTACAAAAAGAGTGTAACTAATAAGTTTAAACATAATATTTACTTTTAATTTTACACTCTTCTTCTTGTAAAATATTTTGATATTTTTCTTTTGCTGATTCAGATAACTGCTTTAACTCCTTATCGTTCAACTGATTTAGCTCCGCAGCTCTTTTTAATAAATAATCTCTATTGTTTTTCTGAATATCATCTAATACCTCTTCCAATAAAATATTTAAAATATATCCAACTTTAGGACCAGATGGAATATGCAAGAAGTTCATAATATCATTCCCATTAATTTTGAGCATTTTTAAACTCGGATTTAATCCCTCCAATTCTTTTAAAATCTTTTCTATTCTAAAAAGAAAATGCCTCAATTTAAAAGGTGCCGCTTTAGGACAACCCGAACCAATTCTATCGGCCTCCCTTAATTGAGCCAATTCATAAATATTTTCCTTGCCAACTTTGGCAAGCAATCGCCTTAATGATGCATCAGTACTAATCGCGGGATCATAATAAAATTGATGATAGCGCACCAAGAGTATGGTTTTCTCTAAAATATAATTAGGAAATTTGAGTCTTGTTAAAATGCGCCGTGTCACTTGAGCGCTGACGATTTCGTGATTATAAAAAGTAGCATCAGAACCTTCACCAACTTTCGTTTTGGGCTTACCAATATCATGAAACAAAGCGGCTAATCTTACTTCTAAACTATAATTTTGTTTAGCTGCGTAATCTAAGGAACGCCACAAGTGTTCAAAAACCGGATAAATATGATGTTTATTTTGGTTCACTGTTACTCCTCACAACAATTCAGGAATAATATATTCTAAAAGCGATGCATCTTTTAATAAAAGGATGCCATCTGCTGCCTTAGGAGTCATAATAATTTTAATTAACTCGTCTCGAATGCGCTCTTCAGAAATATACAAAATATTTTTTGCCTTACTTTTTAAAGAGTTTCAAGTATTCTTTTCTATGGTAAAAGATAACTCTGTGGCAAACCTCACAGCTTTAATTAATCTATGACTATCTTCAGCAAACCTTTCGTCAGGATTTCCGACTGCTCTGATAATATGTTTCTTTAAATCTTCTAATCCATTAAATAAATCAATCAGCTTGCCGCCAACAACTACAAGCTGATCCCCATTACCATCATCAATTTTGTTAGTTAAAAATGAATTACCTTTATCTCAATTAATCTCCAAAGCTAAAGCGTTAATAGTAAAATCGCGACGACTTAAATCCTCAGCTAAAGTTTTGGCAAAACGAATATTGTCAGGGTGTCGTTTATCAGTATATTTTCCTTCTTGACGATAAGTAGTTACCTCGACAATTTTTCAATAAGGGTTGTCTGATCCTGTCAGAACACCAACCGTGCCAAATTGATTAGCATAAATGCTCTTAGGGAAAATCTGCTGAATTATTTCTGGCAAAGCATTGGTGGTAATATCCCAATCACTTGGCTCTCGAAAAAGTAAGGAATCACGAACACAACCACCAACAATATAGGCTTCATATCCATTCTGCCTTAATTCTCATAAAATCTTTAAAACGCAACCAGGAATTTTTATTTTCATATTCCTCGCAAATTTTAGTTATTCTCTTTTAAGTGCTTTTCATATGATTTTAGGTAATCTTTTTCCTCGTCTTCATCAAAGGGAATACCTTCATCAATTATTGAGTCGTCAAAGACAAAATCATCTTGAGAATCAGAAGAATCGCTTACGCTTTCTTTTTCTATATCTCCATCAGAGTCCTCTAAAGCACTACCGGTGGTTTCCTCTAACTCATCAAAATCTTCATCGTTTTTAGTCATTTTATTAGTTTAATATAATTAAAATAATTCACGACCTTCTAAGTATAAAGTAATAAGTATTTTTAATATTTTTTCTTTAATTTATCCAATTTTGAAATACCAGCTAAGCAAATCGCCAAGGCGTCAGCAGCATCATCGGGCTTCGGCACAGAATCCAAATCTAAAAGCATAGTAACAAATTTTTGGATTTGCGGTTTTTTCAAACGGCCATAGCCAACTAAATATTGCTTTACTTCGAGGGGTGTCAATTCCAAAACATTGAGATGCTTCTTCTCGGCTGCTAAAAGAATTACTCCTCGCGCTTCGCTAATTGACATCACAGTTTTTGCATTTTTAAAGAAAAAAATTTTTTCTACTACTAAGATATCGGGCTTATACTGCTTAATTAATTTACTTAAATTAGCGGAAATACGATTGAGCTTTTGACCTGTTGTTTTATGAACAATTTCTCAACATCCATATTCTAAAGCTTTCGCTTTGCCTCGATTCTTTTTAACTATGGCAAAACCAGTACGCGAAGTTCCTGGATCAATACCTAAGATAATCATTACAAAATTTTTATAATATTAGTATTAAACAAAATCAATATTAGAATAAACCTCAACAACATCATTATGCTCATCAAGCTCTTCAAATAATTTTTGAATATTTTGTTTTTCGTCTTCATCGCTTAGCGTAACTATTTGATTGCTCTCTCAGCTCAAAGAAAAATCTTCTACAGATACTATTTTCCCTAATTCTTCTTTAATAGTATTTAAATCTTTGGGATTAGTTTTAATAATAATTTCATCATTCTCTTCAATATCCGTTGCTCCCAATTCAATGGCTTTAAGAGATAATTCTTCATTTCAGTTTTCTTTTTTAATTACAATAATCCCTACTTCTTTAAACATTCAAATTACACTGCCTGGTTCGGCTGGTTTAACATTATGATAACTTAAGATGTGCTTCAATTCAGAAATAGTACGGTTCTTATTATCAGAAGCTGCTTGAATAATAATTGCCGATCCCTTGGGGCCATAAGCTTCAAGCATTACCTCTTCAAGCTGCGTGCCCCCCTCTTGACTGCTACCTCGTTTAATGGCTCTTTCAATGTTTTCTTTTGGCATAGCCACACTTTTTGCCTTTTCCACTAAAAGACGCAATTGGGGATTAGAATCAGGATTAGGATCTATACGACTTGCTAAAGTAATAGCCGAAGCTAATTTAGAAAATATCTTGCCTCTTTTTAAATCCGCGGTTGCTTTTTGATGTTTAATTTGCGCCCATTTCGAATGTCCAGACATATTACAGTTTAATATTCTACTCCTTTTAATATGAATTTTTAACTCAAAAGCTGAATAATTATAGCACATTTTTAAAAATTTATCAACCCGCAAATTTAATATTATAAAATAAAATTAAAAATTGTACTTTGAAAATATTTATGCTATAATATAATTCAAATAATTTAACTAATTATTATGCCAGAATTACCCGAGGTAGAAACTACTGTCTCTTATCTTCAAAAAAATATTATTGGGCTCACAATTCAAAATGTTTGATTTGATTATCAAAAAACGATCAAAAACTTAGAAAAAGAAGAAATAACTAAAATTTTAAAAAATAAAACAGTCCAAAATATTGAACGCCGTGGCAAAAATATTTTAATCTATCTTACCGATAACTATCTTCTGTTAATTCATCAAAAGCTTACAGGCCATCTTCTTTATGGCCAATGAAAATATCAAAATAATAAATGAATCCCATTAGAAAATATTCAATCTTTATCTGAGCCAGTGAACAAATTTATCCACTTTCTAATAGAGTTTGATAATCACAAAATGTTAGCGCTCTCCGATATGAGACGATTTGCTAAAGTAGTTATTGGTAAAACAGAAAAGGTTTTGGCTTTAAAAGAGCTCAAAGAATTAGGCCCTGACCCTTTAGACCCATCAACAGATTGACAAACTTTTAAAAATCTTATCCTCTCCCAAAAACGTAAAATTAAACAAGTCTTAATGGACCAAACAGTTATTAGTGGCATTGGTAATATCTATTCTGACGAAATTCTTTGAGCTTCACAAATTCATCCCGCCAAACCAGCGAATAAATTAACAGAGCCAGAAATTAAAAATATCTATCGCAACGCCCGCAATATTCTCCAAATGGCTATTAAAGAAAAAGGAACTTCTTTTTCTGATTATCGAGTGCCAAATGGTCAAAAAGGCAATTTCGGACAATTTTTAAAGGTCTATGGCCGTCAAAATCAAAAATGCCCTCGCTGCCAGCATCTGATCCAAACCTTAAAAATTGGTTCTCGCACTGCTCATTATTGTCCTAACTGTCAAAAACTCTAAAATTTATTTATGATCTATCTTATTCATGGCAATGATAATTTTCGTTCTTTTTTAAAGCTCCAAGAAATCAAACAGAAATATCAAACCTATAATTCCTTTACTTTCGATTGCGCTAATAAAGAGCAACCTTTTGATTATAGTGATATTAAAAGCGCCTTTGAAACAATAAATTTATTTGATCAAAGTAAAATTATCATTCTCAAAAATTTTTATGCCAAAAAATATCCCGATCTAAAGGATTTGCTCCAATGAATCCAAAAAGAAAATGACTCTTCTTGCCTTGTGATTTTTTATGAAGAAAAAGAATTGTCAGAAAAACAATGACCAAAACATATTAAATGAGAAGAGTATAAATTTAATGCTCTCCAGGGTAAAGAATTGATTAAATGAATTAAAGAACTAGAAAAACAATTCTCTGCAATTTTAGATCCAGAGGTAGAAGCTCTTTTAGCTGACTCTTTCGAAAATAATAGTGGCGCCGTTTATAATGAAATTTTAAAACTATCTCTCTTACATAAAAAAATTACCTTGAATGATTTAGCTGATATTACTAGCTTACCTGCAAATCCCAAAGCATTTGCCTTAACAAACGCCATTGTCAACCAAAACACAAAAGAAGCATTACGCGTGCTCTATGAAGAATACAATAATGGTAGCAATTTAAATCTTCTCTTCGGATCAATTACTGCTCAAATTAGGCTCTTACTAATAACAAAAACTGCGGATAAAGAACAACTGCAAAAATTATTCGCTGGCAAAAAACCTTTTTACAAACAAAAAATAATCAAATTAAGCCAATCATTTTCTCAATCAGAACTAAAACGTTTGATGCTTAAACTCTTTTCACTTGATACTCAAATAAAAAAAGGCAAAATAGAGCCGCTTTTTGCCTTAGAAACTTTTATCTCCCAAATGCCTGTTTAATGTCTATATTGACGTTATCATTTCACGTCTATCGTGAAATGATAATGTCAATCTTGAGGTCTAAAAACCCTGATAGCAGCTATATTTTTAATGGCTCATTTAATGGCTCACTAATGAGCCATTAAAAACTCAGTATTTATACTAGAAATAATAACGGGAAACAATAACATCAATATTAAAATAAAGTATTAATTCGCAAAGAAAATATGTTGCATAACCATTATCTGAAATAAGATTTGAGTCTTTTATTGAGATACATTATAGGAATTTTTAGGTTTTTAGAAGGAATATAAAATAGAGACAGACCTTGCTATTATTTCTGCGACAATTGATATTTATCTATCAAGGAATGAATTAAATAATAACATCTGGCATGATGATAATAAGAATATCAAGATTGAAATTTACAATCTAATATATTCTTCCTACTTTCACAAACAGAATCAATTTTTAATTGTTTTTTAAGCTTTTTAAGAAATCTTTTAACTGTGGATTTACGAAGCAAAATATAACTCTTAAATACTAAATAGCCAAGAAAATCAATACCCCCATCCACAGAGAAATATTCGGATTTTTTAGGATGTAGATTAAGTTTTAAATGGAATTGCAAAAATTCCCTAATTTGATTTCGTAAGTCAAATAATCTATTCTTATCAACATCTAAAATCAAGAAGTCATCCATATAGCGAATATAATATTTAATTCCTAATCTATCTTTAATAAAATGGTCTAATTCATTAAGATAAATATTAGCAAACAATTGAGAAGTCAAATTACCTATAGGAATACCCTTTTGTTCATTATGGCTATCAATTATCAAATCAATTAACCATAAAACTCCTGGGCTTGAAATTTTCTTATGAATAATTTGTTTTAAAACATTATGATCCACATTATCAAAAAATTTAGAAATGTCACACTTTAAACAAAAAAATTTTTTACCATTTAGTCCTTCTGATGACAACCTTAGAAAATGTTGCAATCTTAAAATCGCTTTATGAACCCCCTTACCTTTTCGGCAAGCATAACTATCATAAATGAAACTCTTTTCAAAAATCGGTTCAATAATATTACATAAGGCGTGATGAACTATTCTGTCTTTAAATGAGGCGGCTTTAATAATACGTTTTTTAGAATCATTAACAATAAAAGAATAATAATTACCATGAATATAACTTTGTTTTAATAATTCGCTCCTAACCAAAACTAAATTATAAATAATATTTCTAGTAAAACTTAAAATCTCGGCTCTCCATCTTCTTCCCTTATTGGCTTTTTGAAAAGCTGACAATAAATTTTCTCAAGATGTCAGTTTATTGAATAAATCATCAGAAAATAAGTTGTTCATAAAATAATCTTAATAAAAAAGGGCTACTTGACCTATAACTGGGTACTAGCCCCATATAGGGTACAGCCCTGATATTTTCCATATATGTATCAACATATAAAGAAGGAATAAAATCAGTAACTTTATATGGCACTGCCTAATATCCATAAATATTTTGGTCTGGCCCAAACCTATTTTATAGAATAAATATTACCGCGCACAGCGAAAACCAACATTGTTGTTCTGATTGCCCGTGTTTCAATTCGTTTTCATAGCAAAGGAACCAGCGTTAGAACCATTGTCTCAATTACCACCACGTAAAAGAACACGTGACGCTGCACTTAAAGATTTTATCCCTATTATACAAAATCTGTATAACCCTAAAAATAATTCATTCTTAAGGTTATCCAGATTTGTTCTTAGAAGTTTTTAATCAACCATAACAAATTTTCATAATCTCATTCATTTTTTCTGATAAAATACCTAATTGTTTTGCCGATATAAATTTCAAATCATAAGCTAATTTAGAATAAATAAACAAAATATCAAATTCTTCACTTAATTCTTTTAAAAACTTGGTTCTATCTCCTGATATATCATTCACTTTTATAATAAATTTCAAAATATATAATAATTGATTTTCAATTTCCTGGCCCAAAGTAAATCTCTCATTTTTAGGAAATTTAGTAATTATAGGATGCCAAACCAAAATCAAATCATACATTTTTTGAAAGGCTACTAATTCTTTATACATAAATTTCTTTTAAGACCCCGGGTTAAAATTCGCTAAAGCGAATTTTAACAATTGAGATTCAAAGATTAAAGATATCTACCAAAAGTTACCGCGCACAGCGAAAACCACCATAGTAGTGCTAAGAGCCCGTGCTCCAATACGCAAACATAGCAAAGGAACCAGCGTTAGAACCATAGTCTCAACTACCACCACGTAAAAGAACACGGTCAGCATAAGAACCAT
>CAZYWI010000012.1:0-10294 GCA_964651585.1 uncultured Candidatus Saccharibacteria bacterium
TCGCAAAAATTACTTCAAAAACAGAAAAATTATCGGCTCCATTTAGGTAGTAATCATCTACAGGCGCTTCGTGATTATGATGTGATTATTAAATCTCCTGGTGTACCAATTCATTTACCTGAGGTAGAAAAAGCCTATCAAGAGAAAAAAATTACTTCGCAATCTGAAATATTTTTCAATTTTTATCAAGGTACTATTGCTGGCGTCACAGCCACGAAAGGAAAAAGCACTACTACAACCCTAATTTACAAAATACTTAAAAATGCAGGTTTAAAAGTACATTTAGTTGGCAATATTGGTGCTAAAAAGCCAGTTTTACCTCTCCTCTTTAAAAGCCATCAAAATGATATTTATGCTTATGAGCTTTCGAGTCATCAACTTTATAATTTAAAAAAATCTCCCGAAATTGCTGTTTTATTGAATATTTACCCAGAGCATTTGGATTATTATAAAAATTTTGAAGAATATAAAAATGCCAAAGCCAATATTGCTAGGCACCAAACTAAAAATGATATTCTAATTTATAATTACCGCGACCCCAACGTTAAAACAATCGCGCAAAAATCAAAAGCTCGCAAGCTCAAAATTCCTTTTAGCTCGCCTTTAATTTCAAGAATTAAAAAACTAATTGCTAACAAAAATGCTCGTTTTATTAATTTAATTGATATTATGGCAGCAGTAAGAGTAGCAAAAATTTTTCATGTTGAAGATAAAATTGTTTTAAATACTATTAGTAATTTTAAATTACTAAAACATCGTTTAGAATATGTTGGCACTTATAAGGGTATTAGTTTTTATAATGATTCCTTGTCAACTATTCCCGAAACCACGGTCTTCGCTTTAGATACTCTCGGACCCAAAGTAAAAACTCTTATTGCAGGAGGATTTGATCGTGGCCTCGATTTTTCTAAGTTGGCTAAAAATATTTTAAAAAGAAACTTGCGCACCTTAATTCTTTTGCCAGAAACAGGCAAAAAAATAAAAGAAGCCATAGAAAAAATAACTAAGAGCGACGAACCAGAAATGATTTTTGCTGAAAATTTAGAGCAAGCAGTCCTTTTATCTTATATAAAAACAAAAAAGGGAGAGATATGCTTACTTTCTCCGGCTGCGCCCAGTTTTGGAATGTTTCGCAACTACAAAGATAGAGGCAATACCTTCAAAAAATATGTCAAAAAATATGGTAATGAAAATTTTGATAAAATTACTAAAACAGTTGAAAATAAATTAAAATTATATTAGAATATAATTAGCTATAAAACATTTAAAAAAATATTATGGCCAAGAGAGATATAAAAATTCCCGTTATTAAAGAAAAAGAAATAAAGCCGTCAAAAGAGGAAGAAATGCCGGAAATCACAGAGCCGGCATCGTCCTTTCAAAAACAATCTACAAAACAAAAAGATGAAAATATCAAAGAAAGCTCCAGCTATATTTCTTGAGCTTATACAATCCCTCCAAAATCCACAGATTGATATCTAATTGTTGCGTTATCGGGTATCATTTTAATTTGACTTGCTTTAAATTATTTGCACATTTATCTTTTAGCAGTAATTATTATTTTTGGTTTAATTGTAGTTCTAGGTAAATCACTCCGACCAGAAAATCAATTTTTTATTCTTGACGACGAAAAAATCCATCTTAATAATCAAACAATGAACTGAGATTCAATAAGCAGCGCCTCTTTTCTCCCCTATAATAATGATTATCTTATTGCCTTCACAACCAAATCTTTTCCCTATACAAAACTTTATGTACCAGTGGCAAAAGCAGATATTGATAAAGTCGCCCAATTTTTAGAAAAGAAATGTAATCTATCAGAAAAAGTATCTGATAATATTGCTGATAAAATTATTAGATTTTTAATGTTCTAAATGTAGTTCAGTTACTATTGTTTATTGGGCCCTATGCAAACACTACTAAAGCCGATACCAAAGTAAACACTCTAAATATACCAGATCCTAGAAAATTTTATTACTCGCTTTACTCATAAAAATTTTCAGGACAATAACCACGAGACGCAGATAAAAACGCAGACAATAAAAAAGATTTTGATCCTTCATATTCAAAATTGATTGCTAATTTGTACGTACGGGCCGTACGTACATTTTGTAACTAGATGATAAGGCAACGAAAAATTGGCTTTTAGAGATCAGAATAATGATTTTTATTTATCACCTAATTATTTCATTTATTTGCCCCTATAGCTCAACTGGATAGAGTGCAAGCTTGCGGAGCTTGAGGTTACAGGTTCGAATCCTGTTAGGGGCACTTCCTCAGAGAAAACCAACTGCTTGGTTTTCGTTGGGACTTTGAAAGGCGCAGCGATGTTTTTGTTTGCGAAGCAAGGCAAAAACCGCGAGTCGGGATCACAAAAAATTTCCATCAGACAATTTATTTGTGATCGAATATAGGTTATATCAATGATTTATAGTTAAGTAAACTATTGCAAAATAAATTAAAATAAGATAAAATAAATATTAATAAAATATGGTATTTTATTAAAACAAAATTAAATTATTATGGCAGCCGGCATAGCTTAGTGGTAAAGCGAGGGCCTCATAAACCCTAGAGATAGGTTCGATTCCTGTTGCCGGCACCACGCGCTGATTAGTCTTCTTTTTTAAAGAATATAACAGATAATAAGCTAAGTAGATTATGTTAATAATTTAAAAAATCAGCAATATAATATAATGTTAGTTCTTATGCTCCCATAGCTCAATTGGTAGAGCAGGGGCCTCTTAAGCCCAAGGTTCCAGGTTCGAGCCCTGGCGGGAGCACCTCCAATGATGATACTTTAATTGTTCGGCCAACATTTATTTTTTATACGAAGCACAAAAAATCAAAATCAAGAAAACACAAAAGTGTATAAACTTGAAAAATAAGCGTTATATTTGACCAAAAATTTCAAAAACAAATTTTTGGTTTTTTTTATTTGAAATGTTAATAATAAAATGATAGAATTAAATTAGCTAAAATCTAAACAATTTTATAATGAATCAGAGTCCCAAGAAAAAAGTCGTAGTGATTGGTGGAGGAACAGGCGTATTTACTGTTTTAACCGCCCTGAAAAATTATCCCCTTCATTTACAAGCTATTGTCTCAATGGCCGATGATGGTGGATCATCGGGAGTTTTAAGAGAGGAATTTGGCATCTTGCCTCCGGGTGATATCCGCCGTGCCTTGATTGCTTTATCACCGAGCTCAACCCAAACAATTTCTAAATTATTTAATTATCGTTTTTCTAATGGTTCGGGTTTAAAAGGCCATAGTTTTGGCAATTTATTTTTAACAGCCTTAGAAAAAATTACTGGCAGATTTGATAAAGCTATCGAGGAAGCTGGTAAAATTTTAAATATTCAGGGAGAAGTTTTGCCAATAACTCTTGAAAACACAAGATTATTTACTCAGTTAAAAAACGGTGTTTTTGTTGTTGGCGAAACTAATATTGACAAAGGAAAATATAAACATACACCCGACTCGGCTATTGATAAAGTCTTTTTAAATCCACCTGCAAAAATCTATAAAGAAGCAGCCAAAGCCATAGAAAATGCTGATTATATTATTGTTGGCCCAGGTGATTTATATACAAGCATTATTCCAAATTTTTTAGTTCAAGGTACCAATGAAGCTTTTCGAAAAAGTAAGGCAAAAAAAATATTCATTTGCAATGTTACTACTAAATTTAGCGAAACCAATGGTTTCCACGCTATTGATTTTTTAAAAACCATGGAGCGATATATTTATCCCAATCCTTTTGACTATTTTATTGTTAATAATCCTAGTACTGTTTCTCAGGCGACACTAAAAAAATATCTTAAAGAAAAGAAAGAACTAGTGCCATTTAATGCTGAGGATTTTAAAAATTATAAAAAAATGAAAATAATTGTATCTAATACAATTCGACGATCTGGATATTTGCGTCATGATCCTCAAAAATTAGGAAAACTTCTTTATGAACAGATAATTCGCTAAATATTTATAAAATACTTGTATTTACAAAAAATAAAATTTATGATAAAATTGGGATAGTTAATTAAATAAGTCTTATACCCCAGAAAACAATTTTAAAAACATATTTTGTTATAATTATTTTAATTAAATTTAATTGTGCAATTAATAATATGACTGGTATATTAAACCCTCAAGCAGTTGTACAAAGTTTGCCCATTATTGAAGGCATGAGCATTGCTGATTTTGGTGCTGGTTCGGGTTTTTTCAGTTTGGCTTTAGCCCACAGTTTGAACAATAATGGCAGGGTGATTGCTTTAGATGCATCTGAAAAAGCCTTAGATGCCTTAAATGCCAGAGCTAAGTTAGAAAAAGTTTCCACTATTATTGAAACTATAACGGCAAATTTAGAAAAACCGCGAGGCTCAAAATTGAATAACGGCTCTGTTGATATGGTTTTGGCATCTAATATTTTGTTTGAAACTAAAAATAAGGAAGCCATTTTAAAAGAGGCGAAACGAATATTAAAAGATACGGGTTATTTAGTAATTATTGACTGAAAACCAGATAAATTACCTCAGAGTGACCTACTCTATCCTTTAAGCAGTGAAGAAGCAAAAGATTTGGTAAAAAGTTTAGGGTTTACTTTTAAAGAAGAGATTTTTGTATCCGACACACATTATTGTTTAGTATTTACAAAATAGACATTAAATAAATTTAAAAATATTAAAATAAATATCCTGATATTATGAAAACTCAAAAACAAAAAACTATAATTATAGTACTTGGTATTATTGTTTTACTCTTAATTATTTTTGGTCATAAATTAGTAAGGCGCTATCAAGCTCCAGCTCAGATCACTATCTGGGGCACAGAGATGTCACAAGAAGTCTTTTCAGAGCTTTGAAACACCATGGAACCGTCTTTGAAAAACGTAGTAGTAACCTATGTAGAAAAAAATCCTAATACTTACCAAGATGACTTAGAAAGAGCTTTTATTGACGGTAATAGTCCCGATATCTTTATGATCAAAAATTATGATCTCGGTGTTTATAAAAACCTTATTACTCCTTATGATCTTCTTAATAATTCCCAATATAGTTTGAAACAGTTACGAGATGACTTCCCAACAACACTTGAAGAAGATTTAGTTTGAGATAATAAACTCTATGGCTTACCTTTATCTCTTGACAATTTAGCCCTCTATTATAATCGAACTATTTTAGATCAATTAAATATTCCCACGCCACCAAAAACTTGAGAAGAAATTATTAGCTGACTGCCCCAACTAAGAACTGTTGACCAATATCAGAGAATTACAAGAGCGGCTATCCCTTTGGGATTGGCTTCTAATATCAATCACTTTGACGATATTCTCTCGCTCATTATGATGCAATATGGCGCCAAAATGACTAATAACACTAAAACTGGTGTTGATTTTAATATAACCTCTTATTTACAAGCTCAATCAATTGTTCCGGGAGTAGAGGCTCTAAAATTCTATGCCCAATTTGCAATGCCATCAAGCAAACTTTATACTTGACATAATGGATTTTCAAGCTCACTTGATGCTTTTGCTTTTGGGCAAAGTGTTCTTTATCTCGGCTATAGTAAAGATAGAAAGGCGATTTTAGAAAAAAATCCTAATATTAATTTTGGTATTTCCGCTTTTCCTCAATTTCTTTATTCTCCTAACAAACTGAGTTTTGCTTCTTATGATGCCTTAACCGTTTCCTCGCAAAGCAAACATCCAGATATTGCTTGAAATATAATCAAAAATTTGACAAGCTATACCAGCGCTCTTAAATATATGCAATTAACTAAAAATCCTCCTGCGCTTCGCTCTCTTCTAAATCTCTGCTACCAAGATCCAGATTTAGTGACTTTTTGCCAACAAGCTCTTATAAGCCATAATTGATATCGTCCGGATTCTCAAAAAGTTAAATTAATTTTTCAAGAAATGATTAACGATGTTACTATAAAAAACATTAATCCTAGGGAGGCAGTTAACAAAGCGGCGAGCGCCATTAACGCCTTATTCCAAATTACAAAATAACTACAAAAAATAAATAAATTATCAAAGCAATAATTAAAATTTACTATGAAGAAAAAAATTATTCCCTTAATTCTTATCGGGCTTACATTGCCAGTGATAGTTTTTGGCGCCGGGCTTGTCCCTTGCGGTGGTAAAGGAGAGCCAGAATGCACGGGTTGTCATCTTTTAATGCTGATTCAAAATATTTTAAATTTAGCTTTCCAAGTCATAATTATTGTAGCCATTATTTTATTAATGGTTAGTGGTTTTAATATGATTTTTGCTGCTGGCAATGAAAAAAAATATGCTAGCGCCTGAAAAGGTTTTACTAATGTTTTAATTGGTGTCGCCATTATGGTTTTGGCTTGAGCTATTATTAACACTGTCCTCTATATTTTTGCGCCAAAAATGCCAGAACTCAAACAAAATTGATATAGAATCAAATGTAACCCAGCAGAAACTCAAATAACGCCTCAAGAAGATTGCTACAATATGTGCAAAAATTTACCTGAGACAGATTGGGGTGGCACTTTTCAAGATTGCATCAACAATTGTCTAAAAGCAAAACAAACACAATAATATCGCGAAAAGCGCCAATTTAAAAATTTACTCTAAAATCATAATAAAAACAATTAATATTTTGCTATGAAGAAAAATTTTTTTTGGATCATTTTTTGCTTTTGTATTTGAAGTCTGGCTTTTACTAACCAGAAAGTTTGGGCTGATAATACTAGCACTATTGGGGGTGTTAATTTACCTAATCCTAATACCGAAGAATTAGTAATTCCTAATCCTTTGGGTGAAAATAGTATCTTGCCACTTATTAACAACATTATTAATTGAATGTTTACTTTTGCTATTCCTATTGCTGTTATAATGTTGATGTATGCTGGTTTTCTTTATATCACTTCATCGGGAAACAAAAAGCAAGTGGAACAAGCTGGTAAAATATTAATGTACGCCTTAGTGGGTTTGGCTGTTATTATTTTAGCAAAAGGTATAGTTTCTGCTACTTACAGTATTTTAACTGGAAAACAACTTAATTTAGAAGCACCTTCAACCCAAAATTCACCCGCAACTCAAGTAGTACCAATACCGCAAGGGCAGAGCGCCACTAATTCTCCTTGAACTCCTATTTGACCTCCGCAATAATTTCTGAGGAAAGAAATCTCCAAAGTTGCTTGACTTTTTCTAAATATTTGTCTATAATTAACGTAATTAAAAGCTATAAGGGTCGTCATTGATTTGTTTAGTAGCTATTAATTATTACGTTAAGTTAAAAGAATTTTATTTAATAAATTAAAACGCACTATGAAAAAATGACTAATTATTAGCACGTTATTATTGACTCCGACTTTGATTTTCGCCCAGTTACAAGGGCCGGAACAAGCGCCAGCCGTAGCACCAACGTTGTTTAATACAGGAAACGCTTTGTTTAATTATATTCAAAAAGTCCTTAACTGAGTATTCGCGGCAATAATTTTAGTGGCTGTAGTTTATATGCTGATCATTGCTTTCCAATATGTTACATCAGGCGGCAAAAAAGACACAGTGGGACAATTGGGCAACGCTATGATGTGAATTTTTGCTGGCATAGCTATTGCTGTTTTAGCTAAAGGATTAGTATTTGCCATCTGTAATCTTCTTGCTCCAGGATCCTGCACCTTCTGACAATAGTTTATATCTTATAAGTAAGCAAGTGTAAATAACAATCCTGGTAATTAATGTTTGGGTTTCTTATTAGAATTTAGAATTAAAACCCGCCAAATTTCGGCGGGTTTTAATATTATATATTTCAAACCATTAAAGAAGTTCTATTGCTAACTTATTTTACTATTTTATCTCTATTGCTAATTTGAGTGCTGAGGGCGAGATTCGAACTCGCAAGCCCTAAGGCATACGGTCCTAAGCCGTAAGCGTCTACCAATTCCGCCACCTCAGCTTTAAAATATTTTAGCATAAAATTTGATAAAATAAAAGAGGCGAAGCGCTATTAAGTTTTTATCCAAAAAACACGAGTGTAAATGTGCGTCCAAATGTATATGCAAAATCACGGCCAATATTTATTTAAAATATATCACGAGTTGCAAATTTCCGAAGTTTTTGCTAAACTATTAAAGTGAGTTCTATTGATATTTTTAATCATTTAATTAGACGAGAAATATGCAATGTCAACACTTACTAATTATCCCTGATGGCAATCGTAGATGAGCAAAACAAAGAAACTTATTGCCTTGAAAAGGGCATGAAAAAGGCGGCGAAGTATTCAAACAAATTACCAAAGATGTTTTTGATTTCAAAATTAAATATTTTACTTTTTGGATCTTATCAAAAGATAACTTTGTTAAAAGACCAAAAAACGAAATAAAGACTCTGATTGATCTCATTAACCGAGGCATCCAAGAATTTTATCAGCAAAAATGAATAAAAGACTATAAAGTAAACATTAAATTTTATGGACAATGAAAAGAATATTTTGATAAAAAAATAGTTAAAAACCTCGAGAAAATTGAAACAGAAACTGAAAGCTATAAAGATCACTTTCTTTCCATCCTTTTACTTTATGATGGAAGAGAAGAATTGGTAGCTGGGGTCAAGCGATTACATTCGCGAATTAAAAATCCTAACGAGATTAGCTTCGAAACAATAAAGCAGTGTTTATGAACTCATAGCTTGCCCGATGTTGATCTAATAATTAGAACCGGCATTAACAATGATCCGCATTGAAGCTCTAATCTTTTAATATTTCAAACTGGTTATTCTCAATTCTATTTTACCAAAACTTTATGGCCTGATTTTAATAAAAACGAGCTAAAAAAGGCTCTGCAGGATTTTGCTAAACGAGAAAAAAGATTGGGCGGCTAATCCAGTTATATTTTAGAACATATAAGCTGAGCAGAAAAATGGATAATTAATGATTCAACGACTAACATTTAAAAGATTACCAGATATGGAAACAAAAGAAATCATTCTTTATGGAAAAGTGCAAGGTGTTGGTTTTAGACGCTTTGCTAAATTAGTGGCTGATCAGTTCAATATCAAGGGCTATGTCAAAAACCAAAATGATAATCAACTCGATATTATTGCCCAAGGTGATAAAAACAGACTAAAAGAATTTATAGATTTAATAAAACAAGGGCCACTCTTGGCAAAAATAGAAAAATGTGAAATAAAAAGTTGAGATTCCCAAGAAAATTTTCAAGAATTCCGCATTATTTGAGACTAAGGCATTTTAAAAGCATTAACAAAGTGAAAAATTATTTGATTATTTTTTGGTTTTTTGTTAAAATCTTCTTGCTACTTTAAGGCGGGGTTAGTTGAGCGGTTCAACGTCACCCTTCCAAGGTGAGAAGACGGGTTCGACTCCCGTACCCCGCTCTTAGAAAAATATTATTAATTTTAAATTAATGGAAAATCATTCAAATAACAATAATCTTGCTATCAGTGTACAGAATTTAACTAAAAGATTTCCCCATATCACTGCTGTTGATAATATTTCTTTTAATGTAAAAAGAGGAGAAATATTTGGGTTCTTAGGCCCCAATGGCGCTGGTAAAACAACAACAATTAATATTCTCTGCACCTTAATGCCTCCAACTAAAGGTACAGTTTTAGTCAATAATTTTGATATTATAAAGCAGCCTTTAGCAGTAAGAAAATCAATTGGTATTGTTTTTCAGGAAACTACCCTTGATAATCATCTTACTGTCGATGAAAATCTTTATCTTCATGCAAAGCTTTATGGTTTAAATAAAAATCAGTATCGAAGACAAGCTTACCCAGCTTTAAAACTATTAGACATAGAAAATATAAGAACTAAAACCATTAGCCAATTATCAGGAGGTACAAAACGTCGAGTAGAAATGGCCAGGGTTTTTATTCACCAACCGCAAATTCTGTTTTTAGATGAGCCAACAGTCGGTTTAGATGCTCAAACAAAAAATAAAATTTGAGATTATCTTTTAAAAATGAGAAAAGAGTTTGGCACGACCATCTTTTTAACTACCCAGTATATTAATGAGGCAGAAATTTGTGATCGAATAGCCATTATTGATTATGGAGAAATTATTACTTGTGATAGTCCAGAAAATTTGAAAAAAATTATTACCAATGATATTATTCAAATCCGTACCAGAAATAATGAATTAGCTTTACAAGAAATTAAACAGCATTTTCCCGATTTAATAATTAAGCAGTTAGGAAAAAATATTAATATTGAAGTAGAAAATGGCGAAACAATTCTGCCAAGAATTTTAGAAATTATTACTACACAAATTATCTCAATTAATTTAAAGAAGCCCTCTTTAG
>CAZYWI010000013.1:0-9746 GCA_964651585.1 uncultured Candidatus Saccharibacteria bacterium
CCCCCAGGTTGGCTTAATTGAAAGCTACGAGAATGGTGGCATAAGGGACTTATAAGTAAGACAGAGGATCGTAATTTTTTGACAAGTTTTTGATCGATTTTGTCCACATTAATATGGCTGGGGTCTATTTTAATTTTTCTTTTATCAATCCAGGTAATTTTAGCACCTAAACTTTCAAGAATTTTGATCATAGTAAAAACATCTTCAATTAGAGGAATATTATCTATAATACTTGACTCTTTAGTTAATAAGGTAGCAGCGATAATAGGTGTGGCAGCGTTTTTTGAGCCGTAAACATCAATATCCCCAGATAATGGTTGTCCCCCTTTAATTATAAAATATTGATTCATAAAAATAATTTAAGTTATCTAATAATTATTTTTTTCTTAAAATTCTTCCAGCTTTTTTATAAGACAATTTGCCTTTATTTAAAACAACTATACCGTTGATAATAACATTATCTATGCCGCGGGGAAAAACAAAGGGATTTTTCTCTGTAGTTTCGTCTTGGATAGTTAAGGGATTAATGACAACAATATCAGCATCATAATTTTTTTTGATTAAACCTTTATTTTGTAGTCCTAATTTAGTTGCTGGTAAATAAGTGGTTTTATAAACAGCTTCTTTTCAGGAGCAGATTTGCTTGCTTTTAACAAAATAGGAGAAAAATTTAGGAAAAGCCCCATAACTACTTTGATGGAAAAAAGCAACATTGTTAGGGTTATCTAAATTGATGCTAGTACTATTTGACGATACCATTGATATTTGAGATTGAAGAGCACTAATGATATTGCTTTCTGAAATATTTTTATTGTAAACTAAAATTTGTTCTTTCTCTGTTTCTAAGAGTTTCACAATTGTTTCTTCCAGGGACAGACCGAAATTTTTTGCGAGGCTGTTTAAACTTTGATTTTTAATTCTCAAATTATTATTGGCGTCAGCAACAATGATATCTTTATAGAATTGTCTGTTTTGTTTCAAAATTTTCACAAAGTTTTGTCTAATTTTTTTATCTTTGAGATTCTTCTCCATTGCTTTTTTTCCTTCCGCGGCTAATCACTGAGGAATTACCGAATAGAGAGACTCTACGGAACTTTCATAAGGTACAATATCAAAATTAATATTAGTTTTCTGTTGTTGATTAGAATTTTCTATTTTATCTAAGGCAATTTTAAAATCGTTTCAACGCGATTTGTCGCATACTCTAAAATGGGAAATTTGAATATTGGCGTTTGTTTTTTGACTAATTTCAATGAGTTCTTCAACCGCAGTAAGAAAGTTGTCTCTTTCGTTTCTAAGATGAAATGACATCAGGCCTTGATATTTTTTGATTATTTTACTAGCCTCAATGATTTCTTTAAAACCAACAGCTTGTTCTGATGGATATCCGAGACCAAAAGATACTCCTCAGGCGCCTTGTTCAAGACTCTCCTTTAATAAAAATAAACATTTTTCCAATTCTTCTTTATTTAAGGGCTTAAATTCTTCACCAGCGATATTGGTTCTAATTGTGTTTCAACCTACCAGAGTTGCTAGATTAACTCCCATTCCTCTTTTTTCTAAAAGGCAAAGAAATTCGTTCAAATAATTTCAATTGACATTAATATCTTTAGATCTTGTTCAAGGATAAAGAAATTTTAGGCTACCATTTACCAGGGGTGCTAATGAAGCTCCACAGTTGCCAGTAACTATAGTAGTAATCCCCTGCTTTATAAGATTAGGGGCTTCAGGAGCAGAAATCAAGCCCAAGTAATGATCAGCGCTATTGTTAATATCAATAAAGCCGGGAGTAATATATTTGCCTTCGGCATTAATTACTATTTTTGCTTCTTTTTCTCTTATTTCCCCTCCTATTTTGACAATTTTCCCCTTTTGAATAGCGATCGGAGCTTGAAAAGGATCTTCTGGAAGACCGTTAAAGACTAATCCATTTTTTATAAGAATGTCATACATATAACTTATATTTTAGCAAATTTATAATAAAAATACAAGAGAAAAAACATCAAAAATTTAGGCGGGGAAAATTGAGGTTTTATATTATTTTGTTTATTTTTAGAGCTTAGTGCCGAGAATTAATATCAAAGTGATGGTAATTGTTATGAGAAAGCGTTTAGCGCTAAATTTATTGGCTAAATTTTTGCCTTTAAGACTTTCAATGAGATCTAACAATATGAAAAACCAAAACGAGCTAAGAACAGGATAAATGAAAAATCCATTGGAGAGAGAAAAGAAGAGAAAAACAATTTCTAAATAGAGTAAATAAAATATTAGAGTCTCTTGAAAAGTATAAGCAGTTTTGTCGATCAAGATTTTCCAGTAAACGAAGATAATGATTCCAAAAATTAACAATAAAGAAATTAAATGTCAGCTATAATGTAGTTTATAAAATAGAGTATAGCACAGAAGAAGAAAAAGAAATAAGTGCAATCCAAAAAATAGATTTCTTATAATATCATATCAGTGAGGTATCTCTTTTCACTTTATTGCCTGTAAATAGAAGAGAACTGTTATGAGAAATCCCAATAAGACAATTAAATTGCCATTGATAGTTCAAGTTAGGCCCTTGAGGATCAAAAATGATCCGAAGAGAATAAAAAAATTATGTCAAGCCAGCCCTGAAAATAATTTTCAGATGAGGAGTATTAAGAATAAAAGAAATGAGGCCAAGATAAAATTTACTGGGTGCATTAACAAAAAGCACAAGATTAAGAAATACAAGATAGAAAATATCAAATGATATAAACGATGCATTATTTATTTTTATTTTTTATTATGTGGCCGATTTGAATTATTTCGTTTTCTTGTGGCTAATTTGAAAGTTTAGTTTGCCATTTTTTTCTTCAACATTAATAGTACTCCCTTCCTTTACCTCTCCCCTAATAAGATAGTCAGCAATTGGATCAAGAATGGATTTTTGGATCAGCCGTTTTAGTGGTCTAGCACCATATTGACTATCATAACCATTTTTTGCCAATCATTTTTTTGCTGAGGCTCCAATGTTTAGTTTAATCGATTGTCTTAAAAGTCTTTCTTTAATTTTTTCTACTTGGATATCAACAATTTTTTCAATATCTTTTTCTCTTAAGGGATTGAAAATGATAATTTCATCGATACGATTTAAAAATTCTGGTCTAAAGTATTCTTTTAGTCCTTCTTGAATTTTTTCTTTGAGTATTTCTTTTTGTTTTTCATACTCTTTTTCTTTAGCTATTTGTTCTTTTTCATTATTATTTTGACTAAAACCTAAAGAAGCCATTTGTGAAATATATTCTCCACCAATGTTTGATGTCATAATAATGATAGTATTTTTGAAGTTAACGATTCTACCTTTGCCATCTGTGAGACGGCCATTATCTAAGATTTGAAGCAAAATATTGAATACTTCGGGATGAGCCTTTTCGATTTCATCAAATAAAATAAGCGAATAAGGTTTATGTCTTATGGCTTCTGTTAATTGCCCACCTTCTTCATAGCCTACATAACCCGGGGGCGATCCGATGAGTCTAGCAACACTATGTTTTTCCATATATTCGGACATATCAATTCTAATCATAGCCTTTTCATCATTAAACATAAATTCAGCTAAGGCGCGAGCCAATTCTGTTTTGCCAACGCCCGTTGGCCCCAAGAACATAAATGAGCCAATAGGCCTGTCTTCTTCTGAGATACCTGCTCTCGATCTTTTAATGGCTCTTGAAACCGCTTGAATAGCTTCTTCTTGGCCAACTACTCTTTTTGAAAGGATAACTTCCATATTCGCTAACTTTTGTTTCTCGTCTTCAAGCATCCTTTCGATTGGGATGTTAGTTCATTGAGCAACTATTTTTGCTATATCGGCTCCCGTAACTTCTTCTTTAATAAATATATATTCTTTCGATTTTTTCTTGGAAGTATTTTCTAATTTTTCAATTTCTTTTTTGATTTGCGGAATTTTACCATAATAAATTTCCGCTACTTTATCTAAAGCGCCATTTCTTTCATAATTTGCCGCTTCTTTTTCTAGCGATTCTAACTGTTTTTTAAGATCATGTATTTTGTCAACAAAATTTTTTTCTTCCTTTCATTTATCCATTAACTCTTTGTGTTTTTCTTTTAGCTGGTTTAGTTCTTTTTCTATTTCTGTCAATCGTTTTTTAGATATTTTGTCTTCTTCTTTTTTGAGCGCTTCTTTTTCTATTTCTAGCAAGCGAATTTCATGTTCTACTTTAGCAATCTCTGGAGGAACGCTATTAATTTGCAATTTTAGACGTGATGCTGCTTCATCAATTAAATCGATAGCTTTATCAGGCAGGAAGCGGTCAGGAATGTAACGAGAGGATAAAACAACGGCTTCTCTAATTGCCTCATCAGTAATTTTGACTCCATGAAAAACTTCATATTTGGGTTTTAAGCCCCTTAGGATAGCGAGGGTTTCTTCAATTGTTGGTTCATCAATAATTACTGGTTGAAAACGGCGTTCTAAAGCCGGATCTTTTTCAATTGATTCTCGGTAATCTTTATAAGTAGTAGCGCCAATTAATCTTAGATCTCCTCGAGCTAAGGCTGGTTTGAGAAGATTAGAAGCATCAATTGACCCTTCGGCTGCACCTGCGCCAACAATTGTTTGGAGCTCGTCGATAAAAATAATATACTTGTCTTTATTGGCTAAAATTTCTTTTAAGACGCCTTTTAATCTTTCTTCAAATTCACCCCTAAACTTTGTACCCGCGATCATTGAACCAATATCCAAAGAAAGAATCTCTTTGTTTTTTAAATTTTCTGGTACCTCTTGCTTGATAATTTTTTGAGCTAAACCCTCAACAATAGCTGTTTTTCCTACGCCCGGTTCACCTAAAAGAACAGGATTATTTTTAGTTCTTCGTGATAAGATTTGCATAATGTGGTATAGCTCTTCATCCCTGCCAATTAAAGGGTCTAATTTTTCTTGGCGGGCTAACTCCGTGAGATTAATACTATATTTTTCAAGTACTTTATATTGGATTGCACCGCTTTCTTCATCAATGGCACTTGCTGATTTGATTTTTTCTAAGGCTTCTCTGATTTTTGTACCGTTAAGATCAAAATTTTTTAATATATCGCTGGCTTCGTTTTTGTTTTCAATAATACCTAGTAATAAATGTTCAGTAGAGATATTTTTTTCATTTAATTCTCTTGCTATGCGATTGGCAGTATCTAAAACCATTACCGTTTCTTGTGAGAGCATTATCTGACCAAAACCAGGTACGCTTAAGAAACGAGGTAAAGTAGTAAGCTTTTCTTTTATTCGCTGAGATAAATTATTAATATTAACCTGTAAAGTATCTAAAATAGCACTAACAATGCTATCTTCCTGTTCAATGAGAGCGAGCAGTAGATGGAGCGGATGAATTTCAGAATGATGATACTCCATCACATATTGTTGAGCGCGCTCTATAGCTTCTTGTGCTTTTTGATTAAATTGTGGGACCATATTGTTAAATTAAAAATTTGTTATTAATAGTCAAGATTAAATGATCGCTTTAGACTTATTAACCTTCATAATTTTCTTATTTCTAAAAGGAGTGGGGGTGCGATAGCTTGGCTTGCCTGTTCTTTTGCCTATTTTTGCATATTTAGTACCCTTCATTTCAAAATAATTATTAGCGACTTCCCAGTTTGAGCGAAATATTAATAATTCTATTATCTCTCAGAATTTCTAATTTTACCGTATCACCGACCGAAAAATTTCTAATAATCGATGTTAAAGGATTTTTTTCTGTAATTTTGATGCCATTAATAGATAAGATAATGTCGTTTTCTTTTAATCCAGCATTAGCTGCGGGAGAGTTTGGAGAGATAGCGCTCTCGCAGTTTTTGCCTTTTGTAATTCAAGCACCGTAGTCAACAGCTAATTTTTCTTTTTCAGCAATGTCGCTATTGATAACTGTATGACAAATTCCTATAAAAGGAACGGTAATTTTTCCTGTTTTGATGGCATCATTGAGAATATTTTTAATTTTATTAATAGGAATAGCAAAACCGATATTTTGAGCTGACCTTACAATAGCTACATTAACGCCAATAACTTCACCATTTAAATTTAAAAGTGGACCACCCGAATTGCCGGGATTAATAGCTGCATCCGTTTGTATGACATCGTTTAGAGTGGCGATATTGCCATTGTCATCTAAAGCTTGGACGCTGCGATGAAGTCCGGAGATAACTCCAACACTGACGGTATTTTGAAATTCTCCCAAGGCATTGCCAATAGCTATTGCTGTTTGGCCTAATTCTAAATTATCAGCAGTGCCCAATTTTAGTGGTTTTAATCCCGTAGCGTCAATTTTAACTAAAGCAAAATCTTCCGATGGATCGCGGCTAACAACAGTAGCCTTGTGTTTCGAGCCATCATTAAGAAGAACTGTGTATTCTGCTTGAGTATCTTCAACAACGTGACGGTTTGTGATAATATAGCCATTAGGATCAACAACAAAACCACTGCCAGAGCTGACTTCTTTTTTTTGAGTCCCCTTTTGTTTATTTTGAGGAATTTGAAAATAAAACCCAAAATCATCATCCCCAAAGAAATCTTTAAAAGGATTATAATAATAAGATTCTATTATGGGTAAGTCTTTTGTAGCTACAATACTAACTACAGAATTTTCTGCTTGTTTGACGGCGTTAATTATTTTTTGTTCGTAGTCAACTTTACTTTGGTAAAGGCTCTCTTTTATAGTTGTCGCCGTAGTTATTGGTTCAGTATTAGTTACTGTTTTTGGTTCGGTATTGAAAGGTCAAAAGAGCCAGCTACTATTTAAGGAATTGTTTTGAGCAATTAAAAAGCCAGCTCCGAGAACACAGAAAAGAACAATAAAGAAAATTAAAATGATAGTTTTTGAAATATGTTTTGAGCTTTTCATATTTAAACATTTAATTTATAATTATAAATTTGATTTTGAATTTTCTGGTGATTCATTGTTTGGTTCAGAATTATTATTTTCTTTTTTTGTTTTTTTCTTGGTTAAGGTAGGTAGAATAAACAGATAGAAAATTTCCAAAAAGCCCAAAGTATTTAAAATTATAAAAGCTCAGAATCATATTTTATGATTTCTTTTAGCTGCT
This sequence comes from uncultured Candidatus Saccharibacteria bacterium, assembly GCA_964651585.1. Classification (GTDB taxonomy): domain Bacteria; phylum Patescibacteriota; class Minisyncoccia; order UBA6257; family JAKLIH01; genus CAZYWI01. Next base: position 7,081 of record CAZYWI010000013.1, read on the forward strand.
GCTCAAGCACCCCAGCCTTTTCAGATGATTGCTCAGACTATTGTAAAATATACCATTGGGGGAGTACTTAAGAAATTCAGTATTTTCATAATTGGTTGTAATTGCATTGACAACATATTAAAAGTTTATTTTGTTAAATTTTTATTGACGATACTATAAATATAGCAAAAAAAAATAAATTTTTCAAGATGCCGATTGATTTTTTGTTATTTTGTTGGTATAATATTATAAATAAAAAGAATTACTATGGAAAGCCAAAAAACAGTATTTTCGGGCATTAAGCCCACGGGCGACCTAAACATAGGTCATTATTTAGGCGCAATAAAGCAATGGCTAAAACTACAAGATAATTATCAATGCTTGTTTTGTTTAGTTAATTTGCACGCCCTAACTATTCCCGAAAATGTTAAAGGGAAATTAAGAAAGCAAAGCTATGATTTATTAGCTTTATATTTAAGTTTAGGCTTAGATCCTAAGAGATCTCAAATATTTCTTCAGTCTGATAATTATTTTCACCCCTATTTAGCCTGAATATTGAGTTGTTTTGTGAATATGGGGCAAATGAATCGTATGACTCAATTTAAAGAAAAATCAGTCGAATTAAAACAAAAGGCAACTTTAGCTTTGTTTGATTATCCTGTTTTAATGGCTGCCGATATTTTGCTTTATGATACAGATTATGTACCGGTTGGACAAGATCAAAAGCAGCATGTGGAGCTCGCGCGCGATATCGCCGAGCGTTTTAATAGCTTTTGTCAACAAAATTTTTTCAAATTACCTTTACCTTTAATTCAAGAAACTGGTGCTAAAATTAGAGACTTACAAAACCCTAGTAAAAAAATGAGCAAAAGTGCTCGAGAATCTAATGGTATTATTTTCATTTTAGATACTAAAGAGAATATTTATCGTAAAATCAGAAAAGCTGTTACTGATTCAGAAAACCAAATTTATTATCAGCCCGAGAAAAAGCCAGGCATTTCAAATCTTATAGAAATTTATTCTGGTTTTACTAACTTAAGTATTAAGGATATAGAAAAAAAATACCAAGGCATTTCTTATGATGCTTTTAAAAATGATTTGGCAGATATAATTTGGGGTTTCTTAAAAGAAATTCAGCAAAAATATCAAGAAAATATTCAAAACATAAAATTATTAAATGAAATTTTAGATGAAGGATTAGAATATAGTTTAAATATCGCTCAAAAGAAAACTAATGAAGTAAAGAAAATTTTAGGATTACAGAGAAATTAAAGCAGTTTAAAGTTATTAATGATTAAATTAAAATGGTAGCCTAAATAATTTGAAGCCAGACGGCAGTAATTCATTCTTTTGGTAAATATTTCAAAATATTCCATAATTGGCACATATTTTGTATCAATTTTGATTGCTAATGTAATAGTTTTTGCTTTATCATTGACATATAATTTATTTTCAATAGCAGCGTAGTTAACTCGATCATGAATATTGTTTTGAATTTCTAAGCCATTGGTCAATACCCTGTTTCTTCTGACATCAGATTTATCAGCAATAACAACAATTGCAGAAACCGGACTAGTGAATTTCATTTCTTCTTTGTCATGATTAGTAATGGCTTGCATAATAACAGTTAGATCTTCTATTGTTAATTGTTCCTTAAATAAATCGCTGAAAAGGAGGCTGCCTAAATAGTGATGATAAGTACGCGATAAAAAATTGCCAATATCGTGGCAAAAACCCGCCGCTAAGCATAAATCTCTTATTTTATCGTTGTAGCCTAGTTTTTGAGCTATTTCTTCAGCTCTTTTAGCAGTAAAATCAGCATGTTTAAAACCATGCTCTGTTAATGACATAGTTTTTGTAACAAAATAACTCGTTTTTAATCAATGGATAATTGTGGGGTTTTTGCTTACCAAATGAAAAATTGGATATAAATCCGGTGAATTTTGTTTTTTATTTTTATTGCTTGCCATATTGTATTTTTATTAATATTATGATATTATTAAAATAGCATAATTTATAAATTGAGTCAATATTATCTCTATGAATAAAAACTTTTATCAAGTTTTAGCTATTATTCTAATTGCTTATATTGCTTTTGTAGCTATTTATATTAGTTGGGGTTTGCTGGTTATTAATAATCGGAATGCCACTCAACAGTGGTTTTTATATACTCATAATAACACAGTTTATAAACTGAAAATTGCCGATGATGAATCAGAATGGCAGAAGGGTTTATCTGGCCTGAAAACGAAACCAGCAAATTATGATGGAATGATTTTTATTTTTCCCGATAAACGTATTAGAAGCTTTTGGAACCAAAATACCTATTTAACCTTAGATATTTTGTGGTTAGATAATTTTAAAATTGTAGGTCAAGATGTTTTAGAACCCTTTGATAAAATTGGTCTTCAGATTGTGACTTCTCGTGTGCCAGTAAATTATGTCATAGAAATTATTAGATAATTACCATAATTGCGGACACCGTCTAAACAATAATTCTAACTACACCAGATCCTTATAAATTTAATTACTCGCTTTACTCATAAACATATTCAGGATAAATAAATAACAATATTTATATTACAATAACTAAATAATACAATATCTTTATTTTCTGTTATTGACTCTTGAATATTAATCTTTGTTATGCTACTCTTGATATATATTAAGGAATAATTAATAATAAG
>CAZYWI010000014.1:0-9691 GCA_964651585.1 uncultured Candidatus Saccharibacteria bacterium
GTTTTTAGACCTCAAGATTGACGTTATCATTTCACGATAGACGTGAAACGATAACGATAACATAGACAATAACCACTAAGACTCGGGTATACGCTGATTAACGTTGTTAGCGCTAAAGGCGCAATAACTTTAGTTGTGCCAGAGTTATTGCGCTTTTGTTATTGTTTTAGGGTTATTGTTCTTTGATTTTGTTTAGCTGGTTGTTCGTATTGGTTCGTTAAAGCCAGTATGGGTCAGCATTGTGCGTTTTAGTGATTATTTGAGTTTTGCTATTATTTTATAGATATCTCCTGCGCCCATAATAATGACGATATCTTTTGGTTTAATAAGAGAGTCAAGCGCTTGTTTTGTTTGATCCAGATTTTGAGTATAAATTATTTTTATTTTTTTGTTTCTTCTTTGAATGGCTTGCGCTAAATCTTTTGAAGAAACAGAATTAATTTGTTTTTGATTTTCCCTGCCAGGCACTGTATAGATCTCATTTAATATTAAAACATCAGCTTGATCAAAGGATTTGGTATAATCGCTAAATAAAACTTTGGTTCTTGTATGCTCGTGGGGTTGGAATATTAAAACAATTCTATTTTTAGGATAAAAATCTTTGATGGCTTTTAATGTTTGCCTAACAGCGGTTGGATGGTGGCCATAATCAGCAAAAATTAGGGCCTTTTTGTAATAGCAGATTTTTTCTAATCGCCTTCATAAACCAGGAAAACTTTTTAAAGCCAATTTAATAGTTTTAACATCAATATTAAGATTAAGTGCTACTAAAATTGGTCCTAAACAATTGTAAACATTAATAATACCCGGCAGTTTAATTTCAAATTGGCCTAAGCTTTTCTTTTGATAGTAAATTTCAAAGGTCTGTAAATGCTTTTTGCTATTAACTCTGATATTTTTAGCAATTAAATCAGTTCGTTTGTTTTTAATGCCAAAAGTTAAAATGCGCGATTTTGGTTTTATTTTGGCTAAATTTTTATCATCACCATTAAGGATCAATAAATCTTGGGTTTTTAATTTATTAGCAAATTTCTGAAAAGTTTGAATTTCCTGGCTCACGTTTTTATAGTAATCAGGATGATCTAATTCTAAATTATTTAAAATAATGATTTTTGGTTGTATTTGCAGCATATGCGCTTTTCATTCACAAGCCTCAGCCACTAAATATTTTGATTTGCCTAATCTTAAATTATCCTCTCAAAATTTCATTTTTGATCCCACCACAACAGTCGGATCCAATTGCGCCTTTTCTAAAATTCAACCAGTTAAGGCAGTAACTGTACTTTTTCCATGGGTACCAGAAATAGCAATAGTATAATAGTTTTTGCTTAAAATACCTAAAAATTCTGGATAAGAAAGCTGAGGAATTTTGTATTCTTTGGCCTTTTGCCTCTCGGGATGATTGGGGGGAACAGCAGGGGAATAAATAAATAGATCAATATCTTTAGTAATATTTTCTGGCTTTTGCTGAAAGTAGATTTTTATGCCCTTTTTTTGTAAAGTATCGGTAATTTCGGATTGGTTGATATCAGAGCCAATGACTGTTTTATTGAGATGAACCATTCATTTTGCTAAAGCACTGATGCCAATGCCACCAATGCCAGAAAAAAATATTTTTTGTATTTTATTCAGATTGAAATTTTTCATAAAATTTTGTTAATTGCTAACCACTCTTGTTAACTGCTTATAAAGGATCTCAGAGTTCCTTCATCTTCAATTTTATCAAAATATTTAATAATGTTCAAGCTAAAATTTAAAATAATTTTATAAAAATAACCCGCTATTTCTTTTTTTCTCCTTTCTGAAATAGCGGGTTTGGGCTTAGCTCTGATTTTTTCCTTGAAAGGGGCTATTTGTAAATTTGTGGTGGTATCTTTATAAATTCCCCGTTGCTATCGACACCACCAAAAAACAAATCAAATTCCCTATTACTTTGTTTGAGAATATAATCAATACCACTTTTTATGTTGCTTAAATGAGTATTAGCTTTTCCATTCTCATAACGCATTGTGGCAATAAGCTCGTTTTGACACTTATCCAAATGGCTCTCAATATTCTTCGTGTCTATTATTAACCTATCTCCTGTTTTTTCTATCTCTTCTTGAAATGTTTTTTCTAACCTATCTCCTATTTTTTCTATTTCTTCTTGAAATGTTTTTTCTAACCTATCTCCTATTTTTTCTATTTCTTTGTACATTTCCTCGCAAATTATTTGGCAATCTTGTTCAGTTATTTTCTTCATGCTCTCACCTCCTTTTGTCGTTTATTATTTTATTTAGTATCACACTAACTACTAAAGCTAGGCCGCCAACCATTGGCATCAACAAAAACCATTCATACGACCCAGCATTTTTCCAGGCCCAGGCATACAAAATGCCTATGGTGCCTATTAACAGCACCAAAAAATAACATAAAAAAACTAAAAGCACTTTGATTAACATTTTAGCCCCCTTTTTTAAATTTTTTAAGTTTCTAAAAACATTATATCAGAGAATTTTAAAAAAGTCAAGTATTTTTATTTTTTGAATTATAATTCAGGTTTTAATCCGCTTCTAAAATATGATTGTGGCACTTGATTTTTTCGAAAATTTATGTTTTAATTAAAATGTTAATAATTATTAATAATAAGCATTATTTATGGATAATAAATTTGAGCGATATCAGCCAATTAATATCAATGAATTGCTCCAAAATTTAGATAATTTAGAAAAGCTTTGAAATTTTCAAAATATAACTATTGTAGATCCGAAGATAGATGAAATCAAAAAAATGGCTCACGAATTAAATTGAAAGAGGCAGTTAAATGAAAAATTGCCACAAATATTAGACCAAAATGAGAACTATAAAGTTTTTATTCAAAAAGATGAAGAAGAGCCAAAGGATTTTCATCTTGATCGTTTAGAACTTGAAGGCAAATTAAAAAAGACCTTAGAGGACTATCAAAATAATTATCTTATTTTAGAGTCTCTAAAGAAATTGAAAGAATTAGATAAAATGATCGAATCTTTTAATAATAAAACAAAAAGTAAAATAACCGCTGAATATATTGCAGACAGAGATGCCATAATGATCCAAGAAAATGAAAAGAATATGCCGATAGAAGAGATTTTAAAATCGCCACTTCATAAAAAATTATTAGGTCGAGAGCATTCTTTAGATGAAACAATAGAAATCTTTAAGCAATATGTATAAATTTATCATCTAATAAATAAATTTTAAATTATACAAATAAAGATAATATAAATTTTCGTTTAATTCATAATAATTCACTAAACTTAAATTATGGGAATAGAAAATGGTAATCACTGGCTTTATAAGCCAGATAAAAAAGCTAACCACGAGGTGAAAACCAAGAAAAAAAGATTAGATGAATCTTTAACGTGGGCCAAGAAAAAAATAGAGAAAAAACAGAAGGAACTTAAAAAGAAAAGAGAGAGTAATAATAGTAAAGAGAAATAACTTATAAAAAAGCCAATTAATAGTTAAATTTTAGGCGCTAAGCTTAAAATATATTTGAATAACTATAAAGAGGAAAGAGACTAATATATTTTAAAGAAATTAAAATATATTAAGCAAAATTGTAAAATTTCGGATAAATTATGAATGGGGTCTAGATTAATTTATCATCTTGACTTTTTACAAATTTTTTGCTAAATTTCTAAATTAGCACTTTAGGGTCGAGAGTGCTCATCTATCAATTTTTTCAAACGGAAAATTTAAATAATAAATTAAACCGTGCATTTTAGTTATAGTAAGATAGCAATTTTTCTGAGTTTTAATATAATAAATTAAATTCAAAGTATGGAAATTAAACCATTAAACGATTATGTTATTATTGAGCCTCAAAAAGAGGACAAAAAAAGTTCAAGTGGCATTGTTATTCCTGAAACCGCCGAAGACAAACCCGTAGTTGGTAAAGTTATTGCTGTTGGTCCAGGCAAATTAAATGAAAAAGGCGAGAGAATTCCAATGTCAGTAAAAGTAGGAGATAAAGTATTGTTTGCCAAATACGCTCCTAATGAAATTAAGGTCGAGGGTAAAGAATATTTAACCATCAGGGAGGATGAAATATTAGCAATCATCGGCTAAATGTGTAAAGCACAGATTAACACGAGCAAAATACAGATTGGCATTGGTTTATATTGTTTCTTTTAATAAATTAAATTTTTAATTATGGCAAAGCAAATTATTTTTGATGAAAAGGCCCTGAAATCTCTTAAAAAAGGCATTGACAAACTTACCAATGCTGTCAAAATTACTTTAGGACCAAAAGGTTCCAATGTTATTTTAGATAAAGGTTATGGATCACCCCAAATATCAAGTGATGGAGTCACTATTGCTAAAGAAATCGAGCTCGAAGATAAATTAGAAAATATGGGTGCGGAAATTATCAAAGAAGCAGCTGAAAAAACAAGCGATATTGCTGGAGATGGTACTACAACTGCTGTAGTTTTAGCTTCTTCTATGATAAATGCCGGTATTAAAAATATTGTTGCTGGGGCTGATCCTTTGGCTGTGAAAAGAGGCATGGATAAAGCAGTTACGGCAGTAGTAGACAACTTAAAAAAGATCTCTAAAGCCATTTCTAAAAAAGATGAGATCACTCAGGTAGCTACAATTTCTGCGCGCGATGAGAACATTGGTAATTTGATAGCCGATGTGATAGATACGGTTGGAAAAGATGGAGTGGTCACAGTTGAAGATTCCCAAACTTTTGGTTTATCTAAAGAAGTGGTTGAGGGATTACAATTTGATAGAGGCTATATTTCGCCCTATATGGTTACCAACTCAGAAAAAATGGAAGCAGTATTAGAGGATCCCTATATTTTAATTACTGATAAAAAGATTTCTGCAATTAATGAATTATTACCAATTTTGGATAAATTGATTCAAGCGGGCAGTAAAGAACTTTTAATTATTGCTGATGATGTTGATGGAGAAGCATTGGCAACACTGGTGGTTAACAAAATTCGTGGTATTTTTACGGGAGTTGCTGTAAAAGCTCCTGGATTTGGAGATAGACAAAAAGAAATGTTGCAAGATATCGCCATTGTTACTGGCGGCCAAGTAATTTCTCAAGACTTAGGCTTAAAGTTAGAAAACGCCACCCTTGAAATGTTGGGTAGAGCAAGACGAGTAATTATTGGTAAGGAAAATACAACAATTGTTGATGGCAAGGGTGATAAAAAAGAAATTCAAGAGCGTATCAAACAAATTAGAAAACAAATTGAAATTACTGATTCTGATTTTGATAAAGAAAAATTACAAGAACGTTTAGCAAAATTATCAGGAGGTGTGGCAGTAATTAAAGTTGGGGCGCCCTCAGAAATAGAACAAAAAGAAATTAAAGATAGAATTGATGATGCTGTAAGGGCAACAAAATCAGCTATTGAAGAAGGTGTGGTAGCTGGCGGAGGTGTAGCTTTACTTAAATCTGCTAAAGTTCTTGACAGCGTAGAAGCAAAAGATGAAGACGAAAAAATAGGAATAGAAATTATTCGTAAAGCTTTAGAATCACCCATTAGACAAATAGCCGAGAATTGTAGCGTTGATGGTTCAGTAGTAGCTGAAAAAGTGAAAAACGGAGAAGGTTGATTCGGCTTTAATGGTGCTACTTTAACTTATGAAGATCTATTTGAAAACGGCATTGTTGATCCAACCAAAGTGACGCGTAGCGCTTTACAAAACGCCGAATCAATAGCCAGTATGTTTTTGACTACTAAAGCCGTAGTTTACGAAATTCCTGAGAAAAAGGAGGAAACAAAAACCCCAGAAATTCCAGAAGAATATTAAACCCAAATTCGGCTAAATTTAATAAATTTCAAAATCCAACCATATATTACAAAATATATGGTTGGATATTTTTGTTGTTCTTATTTGCTCTTATTTGCTATTTTTGAAAAAATATGCTATACTCTGAATATATTCTAAGTATAAAATTAATAAATTAATTTTAAAATATGGCTGATGATTCTTATCTCATTTCTCTTAAAGAGGCGATTAAACAGCATTTGAGTCTTTTTGAAACAAATTTATCGTCTATTAGAAGCGGTAAAGTTAACCCAGCTATTATTGAGAATATTAGCGTTGAATGTTATGGTACTCGTTCGCCTTTGAAATCTTTAGCTAATATTATTCTTCAGCCACCAAATATATTAATTGTTGAGCCCTGAGATACAAATATAATCAATGATATTAGTCATGCTCTTGAAACTTCATCACTAAATATTACTCCCCAAAAGACACAGAATTCTTTAAAACTTATTTTTCCTGCTTTAACCCAAGAAAGAAGGGCAGAGCTCATTAAGTTGGTAAATACTGAAAAAGAAAAAGTCAGAATTGAAATTAAGCAAGAAAGGGAAAACGTTGTTAAAAATATTGAAAAAGATTTTAAGGGAAAAATATTATCTGAAGATCAAAAGTTTTATTTACTCAAAGAAGTCCAGAAAGTTATTGATGAGGCAAACAAAAGTATAGACGAAATGACAAATAAAAAAGAATCAGAATTAAAAAGCGTATAACAACAGTAAATTTTAAGTATGATATATTTCTTTATTATTTTAGGAGTTTTAGTAATTTCTCACGAATTAGGACATTTTTTAATGAGCCGTGTTTTTAATGTTCAAGTAGACGAGTTCGGTATAGGTTTTCCTCCTAAACTCTTGGGAGTTAAAAAAGGCGAAACCGAATATTCTTTAAATCTGTTACCTTTAGGAGGTTTTGTTCGCATTAAAGGAGAGAACGGTGAGGACGAAAACGACCCAAAAAGTTTTGCTCACAAAAGTATTTTGTGTCGCTTTCTTATTTTAATTAGCGGCATTGGAGTTAACTTTTTAGTTGGCTTTATTATTTTGAGTATTCTTTTTTATACGGGTATGCCATTTGCGGGTGATTCCCAAGAAATTAATAAACTTATATCAAATGGCGCCATCATTAAGAAACAAGAAATTGTTATTGCGGCTGTTGCCCCTAATTCTCCCGCAGTTTCAAGTGGTCTCGCAGCTAAGGATAAAATTATTGGTTTTGGTTTAGCTAATTCAACGACAGCTGATATTTACGGGCTTGATGATTTTCAAAAATTTGTCAACGAGCATAAGGGAAAAGAAATTATATTAAAAGTTGAAACCCAAAACAACGAAATTAAAACAATTAATGTTGTGCCTCGTTCTAATCCGCCAGCAAATGAAGGACCTTTGGGAATTGCTTTTGATAGCAATCTTTTTTACAGCTATCCTTTAGGTAAGAATTTCATAGCAGCTATTAAACTTATTTGAGAAAGCACGGTTTTAATGTTCAAATCTTTAGGAAGTGCTTTTACTTCTATTTTTACTCAGAGTAAAGCCCAAGTCGCTGGTCCCATTGGTATTGCTGTTTTAACAAAAAATATTTCTCAGAGGGGAGCGCCATTTATTTTAGCTTTTATGGCTTCCTTATCAATTAATTTAGCCTTTATGAATCTTTTGCCCATTCCTGGTTTAGATGGTGGCAAAATTTTATTCCTTATAATAGAAAAAATTAAAGGGGCGCCAGTTAATAAAAAAATAGAATCTTATGCTACTGCTGTTGGCTTATTTTTCTTGCTCTTTATTATAATTGTCGTTTCCATTAAAGATATTACTAACTTTTTGTAAAAATTATGAAAGCAGATTTTGAGAAAAAAAATTTAACTAAAAAATCAGAAAATATTGCTGCCTGATATAATGATTTAGTTTTATTAGCTGATTTAGCTGATTATGCTGAAACGAGAGGTTGTATGATTATTAAACCCTGAGGATATGCAATTTGAGAGAGCGTTCAAGATATTTTAGATAAACAGTTTAAATCTGATGGCATCAAGAATGTATATTTTCCCGCTTTAATTCCAAAAAGTTTATTTAAAAAAGAGAAAGAACACATTGAAGGATTTGCACCAGAGCTTTTGAGTATTGATTCTATTGGAAAAGAGAAGCTAAAAGATCCTTATGTCTTAAGACCAACTTCTGAAGCAGTCATTGATAAATCTCTTGCTAAATGAATAAAAAGCTATCGTGATTTACCTTTTAAAATTAATCAATGATGTAATGTTTTTAGAGCCGAAAAAAGAACTTATCCCTTCTTAAGAACCACAGAATTTTTATGGCAAGAAGCGCATACTTCTTTTGCTTCTGAAAAAGAATGCCAAGAAATGACTTTAAAAGCTTCAAAATGATATCAAGATTTTTATGAGCAGTATTTTGCTATTGCTCCGTATGTGGGATTAAAAAGCCAATCAGAGAAATTTGCAGGGGCCAAGAATACTTATACGATTGAGATGGTGGCTCCCAATGGGAAAGCTTTGCAGCTCGGAACCTCGCATAATTTAAGCAATAATTTTTCTAAGGTTTTTGATATTCAGTTTTTGGATAAAAATGGTAAGAAACAGTATGTTTATCAAAATTCTTTTGGTTTATCAACTCGGGCTATTGGTGGTTTAGTTTTAACTCATGGTGATGACTGGGGATTAATTTTGCCGCCGAAAATAGCGCCCTTACAGGTAATAATTTTGCCAATTGTCAAAAACGAAGCTCTTGATAATGAAATCATTAATTTTAGCAAGGTTATTTTTGATAAGTTAGTTTCTTGTAATATTCGCGCCGACATTGATTTAGACTTTAAGCACACTTTGGGCTATAGAATTAATGATTGAGAATTAAAAGGTGTACCGCTGAGAATAGAAATAGGACAAAAAGAGTTAAAAGAAAAACAGTTATTAACCGTACGAAGAGATAATTTTGAAAAAAACAAGCTGAACATTAATAATTTTCAGCAAAATATTAGCAAGATTTTATCTGAAATTCAAAATGATCTTTTTGAGAGGTCAAAAAGTCAAAGAAACAATCTCTCAACTAACGCTGATTCTTATGAAGAATTTAAAAAGGCAATAGCGGAAGGAAAATTTGTCAGGGCCTTTTGATGTGAAAATGAAAAATGTGAATCATTAATTAAAGAAGAAACCAAGGCGACTAATCGATGCCTTGAATTTGAAGAAATCGAAAAAACTGCTAATGGTAAATGTGTTTATTGCGGGAAAAAAGCAAATCGTCGTTGGCTATTTGCTAAAAGTTATTAAGGATTAAAATATTTAAATTTTAAATTATGAGTAATTTTTGGAAAAATCTATTAAGTTCTCGTCATGGTTTTTCTCAATACGTTGGTATTGATTTAGGTACCACAATGACCTCGGTTTATGTGCAAGGTAAGGGAATTGTAATTAAAGAGCCATCTGTTGTTGCTGTAAATACAAAAACTGGTCAAATTTTGGCTATAGGGCATGAAGCCGAAGCTATGTTAGGCAAAACTCCGCAACATATTGGCGCTATTAAACCAATCGTCAACGGCGTAATTTCTGACTTCGAAATTACCGAGAAATTACTGCGCTATATTTTTCAAAAAATAGGAGATAGCAATTCTTGACTTGGCGGACCTCTTGTTATAGTTGGTATTAACTCTGAAGGCACAGAAGTTGAGAGAAAGGCAGTTGAAGATGTAGTGCATAATGCTGGAGCAAAGGAAGTCTATTTAATTGAAAAAGCGCTGGCTACAGCCATTAGTAATGGCTTAATATTGAGCGAGGCAAAAGGCAATCTTATTGTTGATATCGGCGGCGGCCTTACTGAAGTCAATATCGTTTCTTTGGGCGGTATTGTAGTTACTCGTAATATTAAAATCGGAG
>CAZYWI010000015.1:0-9650 GCA_964651585.1 uncultured Candidatus Saccharibacteria bacterium
TTTTTAATATTCAGACCCTCGAGAATGTTTTTGATTTTTTCTTTCAATCCCGTACTCTCTAAATATTCAAAATAAGCTTGGGAAGTAATAGAAAAACCATTGGGAATATTAAGGCCTTTCTTAGGCGAGGGTGCATAACCACCTTCATCACCGAAACTTTTAGAATCATATCCTTCTCTTAATAAAATTTCTCCTAATTGATAATAAATGATCTCGCCGATTTTGAGACTTTCCTCATAAGATTGTCCTAAAACATTAATCATGAATTCTTGACAGCTTGGTTTATCAAAACCTAATTTTTCTTTAGGTTGAAGAGCGTGTAGCCCACCATTAAAAATATTAAATAGAAAACGAGTGTGGGTATTTTTTGATCTCTGTTTGATTAATTTAGTTTCCCGCGGATAAACTCGCTCCCAATATTCCGCTAATTCAAGACCTTGGCTTTGAGCAGCAATTTTTGACAAAGCTAAAGAAACCGCTAAAGTAGTATTAGCACCTCATTTATTAATGTTGTGTTCTAAGATCTTGTCAATCTCTTTTTGGTGAAAAATATTTTTGCCTTGAAGAAGATGACTAATAATTTTAATATTTTTTAGGGCATCACTTACCTTGACGGGTTTAGCTTCATACTGACCTTTTGATTTGCCCGAAGGAACACTGGCTCATTCTCCTATTATATTAGAAGATGAAATTATTCGCGCTCTAATCGTTGGCTGTCCTCTCGAATCCAGAATTTGTTGAGATTCTATTCCTTTGATAAAAATATCTTTTGTATTCTTTGCTTTTTTAAAGAGTACCTTGCCTGTCATTTCCTGGGGTTGCTTGAGACCTAAGATTTTTAAAATAGTAGGGGCTATATCTGCCAATCGCCCTCCCTCCTTTAAAGTAATATTTCCTAATTTGTGATATAGATCAACTAGAATAAAAGGTACGGGATTAGTTGAATGGGCTGTTAAATGAGCGGGGTCATCTTTATCTACTTCTTCGGCATTGCCATGATCTGCTGTAATAATAAAAGTATAACCAAGCTCTTGACCTTTTTGAATAATTCTCCCTAAATGGTTGTCAATAGTTTCAATAGCACGAATAGTAGCTTCTAAATTGCCAGTATGACCAACCATATCAGGATTAGCAAAGTTTAAAGCAAAAAAATCATAATCAGCCATTTTGTTTAGTAAAGTTTCAGTAACTCTATCAGAAGACATCTCGGGCTTCATATCATAAGTCTTCACTTTAGGTGAAGGAATTAATATTCTGTCTTCGTTTTCAAAGGGAGTCTCTTCTCCGCCATTCAAAAAATAAGTTACATGAGCGTACTTCTCTGTCTCAGCTAAACGTAATTGTTTATAGTGGTATCGCGAAAGAATTTCTCCTAAAGTATTTTTGATTTGAATTGGTGGATAAGCGATATAAAGATTTTTATATTGTAAAAATCTTTCATCATATTGGGTAAAGCAGATCCAACGAAGATTTCTTATCGGCTCTCTTGAAAAGCCATGAAAATCTGGGTTCATAAAAGCCTCTGTTAATTCTCGAGCTCTATCCTGGCGAAAATTGAAAAATATTACTACATCGTTAGCCTCAATTTTCGCCTGAGGTTGATTCTTGTCATTTAAAATAACTATCGGTTTAATAAATTCATCAGTAATATTATTTTTATAGGATTCTTTAATAGCCTCCTTTCAGCTTTTAACACCCACCCCCTTAGCTTGTGTGTATAAATCATAGGCTGTTTTAACGCGCGATCAATTTTTATCTCTGTCCATAGCATAATATCGGCCACAAATAGTAGCTAATTTGCCTAATTTAATGGCTTCCATTTTCTTCTCAATGCTCTCAATAAGATCCAGACCTTTTTGAGGACTACAGTCACGACCATCGGTTATAGCGTGAACATATACATTAGAATAATTTTCTTTCTTAGCGAAATCTAAAAGAGCAAATAGATGATTGAGCGATGAATGTACATAATTTTCTGAAACCAGCCCAAGAATATGAATTTTTGTATGATATTTTTTAGCAATCTGAAAAGCCTTTTTAAGCGCTGGGTTTTTAAAAAATTTGCCATTTTTTATTTCAGCATCAATACGCAACACATCTTGTTCAACAATTCTGCCGGCACCAATGTTTAAATGGCCAACTTCGGAATTACCCATTTCTCCTTTTGGCAATCCTACATTTTCTCCAGAAGCAGAAAGAAGGGTGTGGGGATAATTTTTTCAAAGAGCGTCAAAATTAGGAGTATGGGCCAACCTGACGGCATTTCCTTTAACTTGTTTTTTTACTCCCCAACCATCTAAAATAATCAAGCCAATCGGAGTTTTCTTGTTTAAAATTTTTTGCCGCCTTTCTAAATTAATCATCCGGAGATATTTAGCTCTTCTCACATCATCACCTTCTTTTATCTCTGGATTTTGAAAAGGAGCACCAGCTTTTAGACCTCAGGACTTTGTGGCATAACTCAAATCAGCAATGCTATTATCAAGAGTTTCCCCAGAACGATGAGAAATAATCCATTTTCAATTATTTTGCTGAGCGATACGAATAGCCTCCATAGTTTTAGAAATGGTACCAATTTGATTGGGCTTTATTAAAACAGCGTTAGAAATTTGCTCTCGCACTCCTCTTCTTATTAGTTTAGGATTGGTCGCAAAGATATCATCACCAATTAAAATAACTTTATCACCTATCTCTTTATTTAGCTTTTTTCAGCCCTTTCAATCATTTTCATCTAAAGGATCTTCTAAAGAAATAATAGGATACTCTGCAATAAGCTTTTTATAAAACCCGATCAGCTCGTCTGTGCTATATCATTTATCACCAATTTGATACCAATATTTTCCTTTTTCTTTTTTTGAAAAAGATGAGGCGGCAAAATCAAGAGAAATTCCTAAATTATTATTGACCTGATAGCCACTTTGTAAAATTGCTTTTTTTAACAAATCGAGAACTGCCTCTTCTTTATTGAGGCGCCTTCATGATAAATGTTGTATCATCTCCCCCAAAGAAGCATTTTTTCCACCAACCAATGGAACATCATTGATACCCGTTTCTTTAAACCATAAAATATTTTTTGAATTCATAATGAAAGTTTATATTTATAACCTATAATAATATAGCATAACAATCATTTTTTGTAAACAAAAATTTAAAAAATTCAAAAGTATTTAAAAATACTTAAATATAATTATTTTAAGGCTCTATAAAACCACACAAGAGTAGAGTTCTAATAATTTCTTTTACGTACGGCCGTACGTAAGGAGGTACGTACAAAATATTTTATACTAATATAAAAATAAATAAACCATAAAAATATCAGTTAAAGTCTTGATTTTCTTTTAAATCTGTGATAGAATAAAAACAATAAAAATCGCGGGGTGGAGAAGCAGTATCTCGTGAGGCCCATAACCTCAAAACGTTGGTGCAATTCCAACCCCCGCAACAAGCTTATTCTTTTGAACTTTAATTACAAGTTTTCTTATCTCACTCCAAACTTCTAATTTTTTTCTTTATTTTTGCGGATGTAGTTCAGCCCGGTTAGAACGCCTGCCTGTCACGCAGGAGGCCGCCGGTTCAAATCCGGTCATCCGCGCTTAAGTTAGCTTATTAAATCTTTTTAAAAATAAATTATTTTATGACTATGAAAGAAACGTGAAAATTTGTACCCTATAATGTTTCTGAGATTCCAACAAGAAAAAAGAAGCGCCGGGTATCAAAAGAAACTTGAAAAATGCTCAAAACTCAAGTAGAAGTAAAAAAGAAAAAAGAAAAAGATAATAAAATAAAAGCCAAACAAGAAAAATAGTACTCAAAAAGCTTAGAAATATAAGTAAGATAGAAAAAGGAGTACATAAACAAAAAAAGAAGCCCCTGATGAAACAAAGAGAAAAGAAAATTTTTAGAAAAAACAATAAGATCAGTTAAGCCTCAGGAATAAAAAACCCATTTTGTTTAAAAACAAAATGGGTTTTATAAAAATCATTCAAGTGCTATCCTCTATTCGTTTAAAATTCTAGCTTTAATAAGGGCGTTCAAAAGTTCTCGATAGCTCATTCCTAAAGCATTAGCAACAACATTATATTGAGAGTTAAAATACTGAATTAATTTTCTAATATCATCTTGGTTTTGCTCAAAAATCTCGGATCATTTAATTTCTCTTGATTGAGAGGGACGTTCGTTATAAGGATACATTATTTCAGTTGGTGTAGTTTCTCTTTTGACTCTGGAACTTTTTTTAATTTCTTTGAGTTTATTAATAATTTCCTGAATTTCTTGAGGAATTTCTTTTTCATAAGACGGGTAATCATTTGAATATTCAGGAATATTTTTAAAATCTTCTTTATTCATAGTAATCAAATTTATTCTTATTAATTATTAATTTTAGTTTATTTTACAACTCCTAAATAATAATTTTTCTTACCGCGACGCACAACAAGATATTTATGGAATAATAAATCATTTTTAGTGATCGTCTTATTATCTTGATCACAAAGAGTATCGTTAATGATAATAGCTCTGTTTCGAATATCTTCTCTTGCTTGGCGTTTCGATGACACAATTTTGCTTTGAACTAATAAATCAACGATATTAATATTGTCTTTCAGGTTTATGTCAAAAGTGGGCACATCATTCAACGCCTCTTCCATCTCTTTTTGTGACAGAGCGCGGATATCATTATAAAATAATGCTTCAGATATTTTTTGAGCCCGTTGTAATTGTTTGTCTCCATAGATTAATTTTACTATCTCACTCGCTAAAATTTTTTGGGCCTGTCTTTTCTCTGGGTATATTTCTAAATCTTTTGCTATTGAATCTATTTCATTCTTACCAATAAAAGTAAATAATTTAAGTAACTGAATCACCTTCTTATCATCAACATTAATTAAGAACTGATACATTTTATATGGGCTTGTCATGTTGGCATCTAATCAAATAGCACCTTTTTCGCTTTTACCAAACTTTTCACCCTGCTCATTTAAAAGAAGAGGAAAGGTTAAGCCAAAAACTTCCTTGTTAAATTTGGAGCGGATTAAATCAATACCTGATACTATATTACCTCATTGATCGCTTCCACCAAGATGCAACTCACAATGATGATTTTTATAAAGATAATAAAAATCATAGGCCTGCATTAAACTGTAGCTGAATTCAGCATAAGAGATGCCGGTCTCTAAACGATTTTTAATTCATTCCTTAGATAATAAATAATTCACAGAAAAATGCTTGCCAATCTCTCTCAAAAAATCAAGATAAAAAATATCTTTAAACCAGCTATAATTATCAACAATTAAAAAATCGTTGACTTTTTGCAAGACAAAAAAAGTTTCTATCTGTTTTTTAATTTTTAAAGTATTGCTTTTGACTAACTCGTGATCTAAAAATGGCCTTTCTTCCTTCTTGCCGCTCGGGTCGCCGATTAAACCCGTGGCTCCGCCAATTAAAATAATGGGTTTGTGTCCGGCTTTTTGCAAACGTAAAACAGTCACTAAAGGCAAAAGATTACCCAGGTGCAAACTTGGAGCAGAAGGATCAAAACCACAATAGAAAGTAATCGATCCCTTTTTAATTCTTTGCCGCAGGCCATCTAAATTAGAACATTGATTAATTAAACCCCGTCATTGTAAGTCCTCTAAAAAATCCATAGCAATTATTTATTGCAACTATTTATTAATTAAATAATAATTATTGCAATTATATCATATTTTTTACAAAATGGCAATGATCTTGATTAAAATATTTAAATATGCTAAATTGAGATATCTTAATAAATTAAAAGTAGAATATGCCAAAAGAAAAAATGCTAAACGCTTGAGAAGCTCATTCTATAACTAAAATTGAAGAAGTCTTAAATATAAAATCAGCAGAAGCTAACTTAGATTATCAGTTTATTAAACAAAAAGAAAACGAGAGCGAAAGTAAGTGAAGAAAAAGAATTATAGAAATAGCACAACATATCCATAACGACCTAAAAAATAGTGAACATCATTTTGTCACTCTGGATCAATATATTGATAATTGGCTAAACGAACATAAGACAGAATTAGAAAATCAATATGCTAATGATATTTTAACAAAACAAGAAAAAAATAAAATGAAGCAATTAAAATCTTGGTTTGAAAAACAAATAAAGAATTAATGAAATCGTTTATATTTTATACTTATAATTACATATCCAGAAATATTATAAATCTATTTTAAATATTTCTGGATATTTTTATTATGTTCTTCTAAGGTTTTTGAAAAAATGGTGTTTTGAGTTAAGGGATCGGAGAGATAATATCAAAATTCATTAGGCTCGGGGTTAAACGCTGCCTCAATGCTTCGAAGACCCGGATTGCAAATAGGAGTTGGCGGCAAACCGCGATACTTGTAAGTATTATAGGGAGATTCATTATTTTTTAATTGGCTGTTAATGGGATAACAAGCTACATTTTTTTGATAATACAAAGTTTTAAGATAGCAAAGTGTAGCATCCGCCCCCAAGGGAATTCCCGATTTTAATCTTCTTAACAGAATATCGGCGGCAATTTTTCTTTCACCAACATCGGGGATTTCTTTCTCTAAAATTGAGGCTATAATTAAATTACGATAAAAATTATCGTCGGCAGTAAATTGATTGGCAACTTTATAATTAAAGTTATCTAACATAGCCAAAATGATATCTCGAGAAGGAGTATTTTTGAGAAAAATATAAGAATCTGGGAAAAGAAATCCCTCTAAACTTGCATCTAAAGGCGCTATTCTCAAAAATGGATATTTTTCGAAAACACCTTGAAAATCAGTTACTTTA
Source organism: uncultured Candidatus Saccharibacteria bacterium (assembly GCA_964651585.1). Lineage (GTDB taxonomy): Bacteria > Patescibacteriota > Minisyncoccia > UBA6257 > JAKLIH01 > CAZYWI01. The sequence continues at coordinate 6,791 of CAZYWI010000015.1, forward strand.
TATGACAATATAGAGTCGTTGTCTGATAAAATATTATTCGTCTTTAAAAGGGTTTCTATCTGAAACAAATTATATCCTTCAGGAATAACTAAATAATTATTTTGACCTTTAACTAAAATATTTACTACCTCTTTCAAACTCATCGGCGAGTCAAATTGATACTCCCCAGGTTTAAGTTTATTAAAAGCGCCGTTAAATAAAACATATCAATCAAACAAAACAGGATTAATAATTATTTTCTCTCGATAAAGGTTTCTACCTATTTCTATAAAGCCGTCATTGGGATAAATAATAATATCGCCTTTGTCTAGATTCATGCGAAAATTCAAAAATGACGTTCAAGTAAAATAAAGCAGAATAAAAACCAAAGCTAATATTATAAAAGTGTTTTTATTTTTCATAATCTAATGATTAGTGGAATAATAAATATTGCTCGCTATTCCAAGCATAATAAAATCGGCTATCAAATGTGAACCCCCTAAGCTCATAAATGGTAAAGCTATTCCTACTACGGGCAAGAAACCAACATTAACGCCAATATTTAAAATTATTTCAGCAGTTAACTTTATTAAAAACCCAAAACTAAAAAGACGAGCAAAGTTATTAGGCGCAACAAGCGCATATTCATATAGCCTTTTTAAAATGGCAAAAAAGGCACAAAAAAGAAAAGTAATACCTACAAAGCCTGTTTCTTCTGCTCAAGCAGCAAAAACAAAATCTGTTTTTGCCTCGGGTAAAAACTGTAACTGAGTTTGTGTTCCTCACCCCAAACCTTTGCCTCAAATCTTGCCACTGCCAATAGCGATTATTGACTGTTTTAAATTATAGCTACTGCCATGAGGATCAGCTGTTGGATTTAGAAAAGATATGATTCTTTCTTTCTGATAAGGTTTTAATAAAAATTGTCAGCCCAATAAAGCAATACATAAAATTAAAATAATCAAAATACAAAAATGACGTCAACGCATTCCTGAAATCATTAGCAATCCTAATCAAATAGCAAAAAAAATGATTACTGAGCCTAAATCAGGCTGCAATAAAGCTAAAGCACAAGGAATCGCGGTATAGATGCCCGAAACTATGATTGGCGATAAACGCCAAATTTCCATATTTCGCGTTGATAAATATTTCGCCAAAACTAAAACCAAAGCAATTTTAGCAAATTCTACTGGTTGAAGGCTAAAACTACCAAAACTGAATCAAGCATTTATGCCTCGGATATTTTTTCCTACTATTAGCACAAGTATTAAAGAAATAATGCTTAAAAAGTAAATGATCAATATTAATAGAGAATGATTTCTTAGTGTTTGATAATCAAAATGGGCAACTAAAAAATAGCAAAACAGTCCAATAATAATAAAGATTAGCTGTCTCTTAAAATCATAAAGAGGAGCCGCACTATGGAGACTTAAACTACATAGAATTAAGAGACTAAAAAATAATAAAATAATTATTGGCGTTCAAAGCTTTCAATCAACGGGGTACAAATATTTCATAAATAAAAATTAGCTTCATTAACTTTCTGAACTAGTTCACATCAAAAAGAATTTATTTTAATATTAAATCGTCACTTCGGAAAACAAGCTGTTGAATTAATTATTTTATTCAGTTAGAAGGGTCTAAAGTATTAGTGGTAACAAATAAACCACCCTGGCAAACTTTAATTTCATCTGGTAAATTATGAGTCCAGGAGAGATAAAAATTTTGCGAGCTATTGGCTAAGACATTATTTAAAATAGTTTTGGAAATACCAACAACTTGATCGTTTTGGTCACAAATAAAACCTAATACCAACACTTCTTTCCAGCTATAATGAGAGTTGTTCAAAGCCGTAGCTCCTAAATAGGCTTTAACACCGCTAATCTCTCCCTTTTGGCTATCTGCCTCGCCCCTGAAGACCTCATTAAGCTTAACTCGAGTACTTTCATCAACTTCACCTGTTACTTTCAAATTATATTTTAGTTGAAATCTTTCCACTGCTCTTTTTGTTAAGTAGCCAAATTTTCCAGTAATTAGTCCTTCAGGATAAATTGTTTTGTCTTGACTTAAGGCTCTTTGTAAATCCTCTACTTCAGAACTAGACATGCCCATTTTGAGATTTGTTTGAAAATTAAATTTTTGTTGAACTTCGGGCGCAGTCGCGGGACGGCCATATAATTCGTTTAATTTTTTTATAGTTTGGGCATCTAAAATGCCGGTCTGGGGTGATAATCCATACTTTTTTTGAAAGACAATAACTGCTCTGACTGTTGCACCATCAAAAACACCATTAATTTCTAAATCCGGCACTTTTGAAACAATATCCTCGTCTTGAGCTAATAATGCTTGCAAATTTCTTACTTCTTCTCCCTTACTGTTTCTTTGCAAGGTTTTGGTAAAATTATAATAAAGTGTGCTTTCAGCATTTTGAATGGCTTCAACACTGCTTCCCTTACTGAGTCTCACATTAGCTACAGTAAATATATTAGCCGGTAAATCAGAAAAAATTGGTTGAGCTCATTCTAAAGAAGAATTATCTATTGAAAAGTTGATGCTTATGGGAGGGCTAGCTAAAGCAATATTTGTTAGAACTAAATATTTAGTTTCCAGGGGCAAAATATAATCCTTGCCTACAAATGTTTTTATAGAAGAATCGGCTTCAGCAATAGTAAAAGTATATTTAAAGCTTTTGACGCCCCATTTAGCATTGGGATTTAAAATTCTTGTATAAATAAAATATTTGTTATTTTGAACAATAAAATAAGCTTCCTTTGAATAATCGAGTGGAGCTAAGTATTTGATTTCGCAAGATTGACAAGGGCCACCGCAATCAATATCTTCCTCGTTTTGATTTCGAATATTATCAAAACAAGTTGGTTTT
>CAZYWI010000016.1:0-9286 GCA_964651585.1 uncultured Candidatus Saccharibacteria bacterium
TTAAAAATATAGCTTCTATCAGGGTTTTTAGACCTCAAGATTGACGTTATCATTTTACGATAGACGTGAAACAATAACGATAACATAGACAATAGTCAAGAAACGTGGATCTATGTTGGTTTACGATTAGGAAAAATTATCTAAAATTTTTTTCTTAGTAGAATTCATCTTGACAAATTTGATTCATTCACGGTTTGGTTTTTTATTCTTATTGGTTAAAATTTCTACAATATCCCCGGACTTTAGTCGATAATCAAGGGGTACCATTTGATTGTTAACTTTAGCCATTTGACAATGATTGCCAAGATCCGTATGGATTCTATAAGCAAAATCAATAGGGGTCGCGTCCTTGGGTAAATTGATAATATCTCCCTTTGGAGTTAAAACAAAAATTTGTTCTTTTAAGATCTCATTAATTAAAGTATTATAAATAGTCTGACCATCTTGATCTTTCAAATTAATAGTTTTTAATGTTTTTAAAAGAGGATTTTCTTCAAAAATATTCTTTCTTTTAATATAGCTTTTGCTGTCTTTACTGAGCTGATAAAGCCAATGACTAGCAACTCCAAATTTGGAATATTCATACATTTCAGAAGTTTGGATTTCAATCTCAATAATATTGTTATTTGTTGTTAAAACTGTAGTATGAATGGCTCTATAACCATTAGGTTTGGGAAAGGCTATGTAATCTTTTAAACGATCTGGCAAAGGTAGCCATAGCTGATGAATAAAACCAAGAATTAGGTAGCAATCCTCAATTTTTTCTGTAATAATTCGCAGGGCAATAATATCATAAATTTTATTAAAATCTCTTTCCTTTAAATACTTGCGATAAATACTATAAAGTTTCTTTTTACGAAACTCAATATTAAAATAATGACAATTGTGCTCATTCAAGTAATTACTTAACTCACGCTTAGATACGAATAAACTTCTTTCAAGCTCTAAATATTTTTTGCCAACATATTTTTTCACCATTTGATATTCTTTAGGATAAGCATAGGGAAAAGCTAAATCCTCCAAAGTTGAAGCAAGATTTTCTAATCCTAAATAATAAGCAAGGGGACTATAAATATGAAGGGTCTCTAAAGAATTTTCTTTCTGAGATGTTTTATTTAGGGCCCAAATGGTTCTCATATTATCAAGCCGATCCATTAATTTAATCAAAATAATTCTATAATCTTGGCTGGTAGCTAAAAAGAAATTCCTCAGGTTTTCTAAATAAATTTTATCCTGATAGTATTTTTTATTTGATTTTATTTTGTGATGAAGATGGTGAATTTTTGTTAATCCTTTGGCAAGAAAGAGCACTTCTTCGCCAAATTCTTGCTTTAGATCTTTTTCTCTCACTTCGGTGTCTTCTAAAATATCATGCAGTAAGGCAGCAATAATGGCACTTGAGTTTAACTTAAATTGAGAAACTTCAATGGCTACACGCAAGGGGTGGTTAATATAATCTTCACCAGTTTTTCTTTTTTGATCTTTGTGATGAGCTTTAGAAAAAAGATAGGCTTTTTCAATAAAGGCCCAATCTTCTTTATTAAGATAATCTTTTACATTATTATATATTGGTATCAATTCTTCTAACATAATCACAATTTTTATTAGAACATTTATAATTAGTTTTATTGGCTTGAATTAGAGGATAATGACATTTGGGACAAAATTCATTGATAGGTTTTTTGTTAATAATAAAATCACATTGAGGATAATTTGAACAACCATAAAAAATTTTTCTTTTTTTGGTTCTTCTTTCAATAATTTCGCCCGTACCGCATTTAGGGCACTTAATACCTATTTCATTATTAAGCGATTTTGTATAATGACATTCTGGAAACTTAGAACAAGCTAAAAATTTGCCGTATCTACCCATTTTCACCACTAGTGGCGCCTGACATTTAGGACACCTTTCTTCGGTTGTTGAATTTTTGACCAAATCAATTTTTGCTACTTCTTCATATTTTTGAGATAGTTTTTGCTCAAATGGATAATAGAAATTCTTAATAACTTCGCGTCAATTTTTTTTACCTTCGGCAATTAAATCAAGATTTTCCTCCATTTTACTAGTCATTTCATAATCAGCAATTTCAAAAAAATGTTTAACTAACAAGTCAGAAGTAATAGTACCGATTTCTGTTGGCACAAAACTTTTTGCTTCGTTATAAATCACATAGCCTCGTTCCAGTAAAATAGAAATGATGGTTGCATAAGTCGAGGGCCTGCCAATACCATATTTTTCTAAGGTTTTTACTAACGAAGCATCATTGTAACGGGCTGGGGGTTGAGTAAAATGCTGAGAGGGTAATATTTCAGAAATTTGATAAATTTCGCCTTCTTTTGAATCACAAAGCGGGACATTTTCAATACTTAAGGGCAAAACCTTTAAGAAACCATCAAAAACAATACTTTGAAAATTAGCTCTGAATAAGTATTTATCTTGTGTTTTTAGAGTTTCAAAATCAACTGTTTGCCTTTCAATGATAGCTTGAGCCATTTGGCAAGATAAAAATCTTCGTCAGATTAAATTATAAAGTTTGAATTCGTCGAGAGATAAAAAATTTTTAATGCTTTCGGGCATTCTAAAGGGGTCAGTGGGTCTAATGGCCTCATGCGCTTCTTGCGACAATTTAGATTTTGTTTTATAAAATTTGGGTTTTTCGGGTAAATATTGGCTACCATAATTATTATTAATAAATTTTCTCGCTCGGGAAACTGCTATGGGACTTAAGTTCAGAGAATCGGTTCTCATATAAGTAATCAAGCCCACTCTGCCTTCGCCTAAATCGACGCCCTCATATAATTTTTGACTTATCATCATTGTTTTTTTTGCTCCAAATTTTAAAAGCTGTCAAGCTGCTTGCTGTAATGTACTTGTAGTAAAAGGAGGTAGGGGATTTTTAAAATTTTGGCTTTTTTCTATTTTTTTAATTAGGGCGGTTTTATTTTTGATTTCTGTCACAATTTGATCGGCTGATTTTTTATCTGGAAAAGCAAATTTATCAATATCTTTGCCGTTAATTTGAATAAGCAAGCCACGAATTTTATTTTGTTTCTTTTGAAGTTGATTTTGAAAAATTGCTTCTATTTCCCAAAATTCTTTTGGCTGAAAAGCTGTGATTTCTTTTTCTCTTTCTACAATAAGGCGTAAAGCTGGAGTTTGCACCCTACCCGCTGACAACCCTTTTAACACTTTCTTTCATAAGAAAGGGGATAATTTATAACCAACTAATCTATCTAAAATGCGTCGCGCTTGTTGCGCATTGACTAAATTAAGTTTAATGCTACGTGGCGATTTTAACGCTTCTAAAAAAGCATCTTTCGTAATTTCATGGAAAATAATCCTTATAGCTTTCTCACTATCAATGTTAAGTATATAGGATAAATGTCAAGCAATGGCCTCACCCTCTCTATCTTCATCAGTTGCCAAAATAATCTCTTTTTTATTTTTTGCATTTTTTTTCAACTGGGTTACTATTTTCTGCTTTGCTTTTGGAATAACGTATTTTGGCTCAAAATTATTTTCAATATCAATACCTAACGTTCCTTTCGGTAAATCCCTAATGTGACCCATTGAGGCCACAACTTCATATTGCTTTTTATTTAAAAAAGAGGCGATTGTTTTTGCTTTAGCAGGACTTTCTACAATAATTAAGGTTTTTTGTTCCATAATTTAAAATTTATTTTATGTTTTAGGCGCTACTAATATATTTATTATTTTTTACCTTTTGAACCAATCCCTTCATTTCTAACGATGTTAAATTGGCTAAAATCTGACTAATTGAGAGATCTGGTAAACATTCTCTGATAAAATCGGCATCAATCTCTTCATTTTCCTGAATCACATTAAAAATCGATTCTTCTTCTCGAGATAGATCTCAACTAATATTGGGCAGAATTTCATTTGTTTGAATATTAAATTCTTCCAAAATATCCGCTCCTTTTAAAACTAATTTTGCACCTTGCTGGATTAGCTTATTAGCTCCCTCACTATTTTTAGCAAAAATTGAATTAGGTATGGCAAAAATTTCGCGATTTTGTTCTAATCCAAGCCGTGCTGTAATTAAAGAGCCGCTCTTATCTCGAGCTTCAACCACTAAAATGCCCGACGATAAACCGCTAATAATTCTATTGCGTTGAGGAAAACGAAATTCCTGTGGTTTTATATGCAACGGATACTCGCTAACAATACATCCACCCTTTTCAATAATACTTTTATAAAGATTTTGGTTTGAAGCCGGATAAATAATATCAAGACCAGAACCCAAAACTGCAACTGTTTTTAAATGATATTTGATTGCAAACTGGTGACTAAAAGTATCAATTCCAAGTGCCAACCCACTAACTATCGTAAAATTATAAGGTGCTAATTCTTTAATAATTTTATCAATGACTAATTTACCATAATTAGTGGCGCAACGCGAACCAACAATAGCTAACAAAATATTATTCTGCGAATTTTCCAAAATATCTCATCTACCTTTAATATATAACCCTAAGGGAGGATTAGAAATTTCTTTTAACTGATGAGGGTAGTTTTCGTTTTCTAATAATAAAATCTTTATATCTTGCTTCTGAAGATTCTCAAACTCTTGGTCAACATCAATACCCCCCTTTACCTTTATAAAATTATTTGCTATAATACTATCAATGTTTTTCCAAATATTTTCATAGGAATTATATTTATTCTTCAGCTTTGTTAATTGTGAAAAATGATCTTTAAAAATAATGGCTAAAGCATTATAATATTTTTCTTCCATAATTATTGATTTTTTATTAGGTTTATGCTATTATAATATTATACAAATTTTATAGAAAAAAACAACTAATAAAAGATTATGCCTCTAAAAATTACTAAGTCATCTGGGAGTTCAAAAAAGCAGCTCACAAACTTTCAAAAGCAATTAATATCTTATCTTGCTATTAATCTTTTTTTAGTTGGCGGTTTTCTTTTCTCTTATATTTATTTTAGCAAACAAATTTCAGAAAATACCAAACTAGCCTATGAAAAACTTCAAAAGGATATTAATACCAATCTTCTAACAGAGTACATTTCTAAGTTAGAAAAAGATAATAAATACGTTATAGAAGAATTCGGCCCATATTTAGATTTGCTACCTTTAAAAGATAATCTAATTAATTTTAAAGAAGACCTAATTAAATTAGCTACAAAATATAAACTAGATCCAGCATTCAGCTTTGGAATTGAAAATCCAGCTACAGAAAAAGAATTAAATAGTTATACTTTTACTTTAATTATTTCTGGTACTGAATCCGATTTAGTCAATTTTTTAAAGGAGGTAGCAAAAATGAAGTATATTATTCAATTTTCTCAAATAATGGTTGAGAAAGAAAATGCTCCAGAAATTAATTTGTTAGAGGCAGCATCAGCTCCCGAGAGTATAACCACAACCACTAAAAAAGTATCTAAAACCGTTAAAACAACATTAATGTCGCGCTACAAAATGAATATTTCTGGCAAAATTTATATAAGACAAGTAGTAGATTATAACGAGTCAGAAATAAAAAATTAATTTTTTTATTAACATCTTATGGCAAATGAAATTTCCAAAGTTCTTCAAAAGAAAAAATCAAAGAAAAATCTTTATTATTTAATTGTTTCGATTATTTTAGTAGTAACTTTTGGATTTCTCATTGTGAGAAGTATTTATTTTTTGATTAACAACGCCGACAAAATTTTAGATGTCAATACTGGCACTTTAGAAAAGAAAAAAGAGTTTGATCTTAATACTTTAGAGCAAATTAAACAGAAAAAACTTTTACAATAAAAATCAATTTTATTTATGCTTTGAATTTTTAATATTACTTTTTAATTTATTTATGGGCGTGTGGCTCAATGGTAGAGCGCGTCTCTGATAAAGACGAGGTTGAAGGTCCGATTCCTTCCACGCCCACACATATTTCTTTACATCTCATAACTGATAAACAATGGGCCGTTAGCTCAGCTGGTAGAGTGCCTGTTTTGCATACAGGAGGTCAGCGGTTCGAATCCGCTACGGTCCACCAATAAAAAACTAATATTAGTAATTAGTAAAAATAAAAAGTTAAAATTAAAGGATATAAATTAGCATCTCTTGATAAAACTAACCATAAAAACTCTTGACTTTTTTGAAAAAATTGTTTACACTATAATTTAGATAATATCTAATAAATAAAAGGTCGTTGATACGAAAAATAAATGTCAAAGGTCGATTTTATTAAATTGCGCAATTTAATAAATCTCTCTAAAGATTTCAATAAATAAAATAATTATGGATACATTATCAGTAGCGACAATAACAGCACTTCAAAATTTATGAATTTCCTTTATTAATTTTTTGCCTACATTTATTGGTGCTTTAATAATTTTTTTCATTGGTTTAATTATCGCAACGGGTATTGGAGAATTAGTGGAAAGAATTATCGATGCCTTAAAAATTGACAAACTTTTAGAAAAGTTAGGATTTAAAAACTTTACCGATAAAGCTAATATTAAATTAGATTCTGGATATTTTGTTGGCCAATTAGCAAAATGGCTCATCATTCTTGCTTTCTTATCTGCCACTCTTAATTATCTCCACTTATCCGCATTCGCTGAATTTCTTAACGGTGTAGTTGCTTATCTTCCTAATGTTATTGTTGCTGTTATTATTTTGCTCATTACGGTTTTGATTGCTGATTTTATTGCCAAATTAACTAAGGCAAGTGCTGCTGGATTTGGTTTTAAATTAGCAGGCTCGGTTTCTGATGTTGCCAAGTGAGCTATCTATATTGTTGGCTTTTTAACTGCCCTTGATAAATTAGGGGTGCCAACAACTTATCTTTATACAGTTTTCTTGGGTATTGTTGTAATGTGCGCGATTGCCGGGGGCATTTCTTTCGGTTTAGGCGGTAAAGATATAGCCAAAGAAGGACTTGAGTCTCTTAAAAAAGAAATTACAGAAAAATAAACCCCAAAATAGATTTTTTTAGAAAATATATGAAGCCGTTTTAAAAACGGCTTCATATTTATTTTTATTAAGAAAATTCAATAAACTAAAAATCGTTATCTTTTGCCCAATTTTAAAAGCTTTTTAGCCTCTTGACTTTTTAAAAAAATTTGTTATAATTATAACTAATAAAATCTCTAAAGGATTATGAAAAAATCACTAAACAAAAAACAACAAAAAAAGAAGCGGTAACATCAATAATTTTATGTGCTTTATTATATCAACAAATAAAGACCGCTTCTTACAAGCGGTTTTTTCTTCGCCTAAGAGATTGAACATTAAAAATCAAAAATAGATCAAAATAACTCAGTGTCTTAAATATATAAATTGAGGGCTCGACTTAATTTATCAAATATAAGAGTATAAATTAAGATGAGGAAATAATTATAAGGGCAAAAGGTGGATGCCTTGGCACTAAAAGGCGATGAAGGACGTGGCGTAGCTGCGATAAGCTTCGGGGAGATGTGTAGCAATCTGCGATCCGAAGATTTCCGAATGGGGAAACCCAAATGGTCTTATAAACCATTTACTTTATTATTGAAGAATAATAAAGAGCGCACCTGGGGAAGTGAAACATCTCAGTACCCAGAGGAAAAGAAAACAACTACCGCTGCTTCGCAACGGAAGCACCAAATTCAAATGCTAAATTTTTGATTAAAATAAATAATTGTAAACTGATATTCAAAATTTGATATTTGGAATTTCCGCTGCAAAGCAGCGGTGACATTCCCTAAGTAGTGGCGAGCGAAAAGGGAACAGCCCAAACCTTTTCTTTTATTATATAAAAGAAAAGGGGTAATAAGAATAATCTGCTTTTATCGCAAGATAAAACAAGGTAAAAAGTGATAATAATTAGCAAAAATATCTGGAAGGATATACCAAAGAAGGTAAAAGTCCTGTATGCGAAAATTATTATCTACCTTGAAGATTATTTCTTGAGTACCCCGAAGCAAAGGTAACTTTGGGGGAATTCTCCTGAACTATCAAGGAAAGGCTAAATACTTTTAGTGACCGATAGTGAACAAGTACCGTGAGGGAAAGGTGAAAAGCAACCCGGTGAGGGTGGTGAAATAGTACCTGAAACCTTTATGCCTACAAGTAGGCAGAGGTCGTCTTCGGATGACTGATGCCGTGCCTATTGAAGAAGGAGCCGGCGAGTTTATTTATTATGCTTAATTTAAGTCGCCTCGAGCGATGGAAATGCAGCGAAAGCGAGTGTTAAAAGCGCGAGTAACAGTATAATAAGTAAGACCCGAAACCAGATGATCTTGCCATGGGCAGGGTGAATTTCATAGAAATATGAGAGGAGGCCCGAACCCGTAGGTTGTGCAATACCTTGGGATGACCTGTGGTAAGGAGTGAAATGCTAACCGAATCTGGAAATAGCTGGTTCTTCCCGAAATAGCTCTAGGGCTAGCGTTCAACAATGCTCAGTTGGGGGTAGAGCTACTAATTCAGCAACATGGGGGAAACCTCGGTTGCCGTGTTAAACTCCGAATACCAATTGAACTATTTGAACAGTCAGACTGTGGGGGCTAAGCTTCATAGTCGAGAGGAAAAGAATCCTGATCGCCATCTAAGGTCCCTAAATTTTGGCTAAGTGCTAGTGTAAGGTAGTGGTTCACCAATGACAGTTAGGAGGTTGGCTTGGAGGTAGCTATCCTTTAAAGAGTGTGTAACAACTCACTACCATATTTGCTTACTTAAATTTATTTTAAGTAAGCAGGTGAGCTGCGCCGAAAATGTAAAGGGGCTCAAGCCAAACACCGAAGATGCGAACATTGTTGTAAAACAACAATGTGGTAGGGAAGCATTTTTTATTCGTTGAAGGTTTACCCGTGAGGGAAGCTGGAGGATAAAGAAGCGAGAATGCCGGCACAAGTAACCGCAAGTCGCCTGAGAACGGCGACCCCTGTAAGCCCAAGGTTTCCTTAGCAATGAAAATCAACTAAGGGTTAGGCGGTCCTAAGGCAATAGCGAAAGCTGAAGTCGATGGATTACTGGTTAATATTCCAGTCCTTCTATTTTGTATCAATGGGACGACGGAGAAAATAAGAAAGAGCATCTTAATGGTTTGGTGTTGTAAAATTAGAATTGCTAATTAGGTAAATCCTGTTAGCTAGATTAAATTCTCAAATTCGATTTAAACAAAAGAGAGAAGTTTCTTTTCTCAATTCTTTCGAAGAGTCTTCCAGGAAAAATCTCTAGATATAACAAAATAGAATCCGTACCAAAACCGACACCGGTGGGCGAGGCGAGTAGCCTCAAGGGAACGAGTGAGTCCTCGTTAAGGAACTAGG
>CAZYWI010000017.1:0-8480 GCA_964651585.1 uncultured Candidatus Saccharibacteria bacterium
GATTTAGGTAAAGTTATTAAAGAAAATTTAGAAGAAATGCTTTTTTATGAAGAATTGATTAGAATAGAATTAGATAGTTTAGAATCTATTTGTGAAAATAATAAACAAAAAGAGCAAGAAGTAAAAACAAAGAAAAAAATTCCTAATGACTGTGCAACTGCTTGCCAAAAAATTGCCCAATGTTCTATTGTAGGAGGGGGAGATGCAGAAGATAAACAAGATGATTATAAAATTTGTATGGAGGAATGTGTTTCTTGGAAAGAAGAAACAAGAATTTGTATTAACAAAAAAGAGCCAACTAATATACAAAATTGTGATTATATGGCTCTTTGTATAGGACAAGAGATAAAATATAATAAAGGTATTAATTCCGGGGGCGACTATTTAATGGATAATTTTGATAATTTGTACAAATAACAATAAAATAAAAATATTATTTAATAATTTTAACAAAATATGGCGCACCCTGGAGTAGGTCTCTGTCCATTAAGACAGAAATTTTTACTCAAAAAAGGTTTGTATTTCATTCAGTAATTTCGACTATATTAATTTTTTTATCGTAAGGCAATTGAGTAAAAAAGATTCAAGCTTTGTTAGGTAATTTTATAATTAATAAAGAAAAATAAAACAAATAAAAATAAAGAAAGCATGTTCATTAACGCAGATAAAGTGGATATTATAACAAGTACCCATAATCCATATAGTTGCAGTCGACTTCATCAAACTTTTAATTTCTATTAAATAATTCTTTGTAAAATTATCATAATCATAAAAATCTTTAAAAATGTCCCGTTGATCGTTCACTCCATTAACTACACCCACAGTCCATCTTAATAATTTTTTAGGCGGAAGCTGTAAAAAGTATGGGGGATCAACAAAAACACAATTTAAAGATTCGGCAGGCATTTTTTTCATTACCTTTAGACAATATCCTACAATTACTTTATTCAAAATTTCATCTATAGAGTAATTTTTCTGTTCCTCATCAATAATAATAAATGGTTCTGAGTTTTTATTAACAATTTTTTGTTTCGTTTGGGAATTCAGGTTAATAGATCTATTGGTCATATTTTTCATTTTAGCAAATTAACAAATTGTCAATATTTGTGTTTAAAGCATCAGCAATTTTTTGACGGTTTCTATTCTTGAATCTGGCGTAGTTCCCGATTCAATTTTTGTAATTGCGTGCCAAGCAATACCAGCAAGTGTCGACAACTTGTCTTGAGAAATACTTATTTTATCTTGGCATTTCTTCGCCATAATTGAAATTTCTTTTGACATTGTAATAAAATTTTACTATACTGTAATATACAGTAATAAAACTAACATGCTATTATTAGTATATGAAATTTTTAATTAGAAGTTAAGCAATAGATTTAAAATTTTTTGTCGGTTCGTTCGCAAGTAGGTGGGGTAAAAAGAAAAGAGGGCCTGAGTGTCATTCCCACCAATGAATTTTTGTCCAACTATTGTCCCACTATTGTCCCACAAAGTGGGACTGGAAGTAGGAAGTGTCTCTGTAATTCTGTATTAGCAGGATATTAAAACAGAAAAAATTTCGTTTCCTTAATTGAAAAAATTTTTCTGTTTTGCTCACCGAAGTGAAGTAGAGACAGACGGAAACGCTGGGTGGACTTATTCAAAACCCGCTTGCGGATTTTGTTCAAAGAAAATTCGAATTTCATTCAAAAGACACAACCCTAAATAATTTGGACAAAACACATCAAAAGTAAAACTAAATAAAGGATAATTATCTTACAATGGAAAGCAAGGCGGAAAAATTATCAAGAGAATTTTATACTCAGCCTACTTTATGGGTAGCTCAAAATCTTTTAGGTAAATATTTTATTAGAAAAGTTGGAAAGAAAAAATTAATTGGAAAAATTATTGAGACAGAAGCTTATATTGGCCCGCAAGATAGAGCTTCGCATGCTTACAAAGGTAAAAAGACCAAAAGGAATGAAGCCGAATTTTTAATTGGTGGCCACGTTTACATTTATTTGGTATATGGTATGTATTGGCAGTTTAATATTTCTACTTCTCAAGATGGCAAGCCAGAATGTGTATTAGTGAGAGCAGTTGAGCCAGTGGCAACATGCCGAAATCAAGACATACAAAATTTAATAAGAATTGCTGATGGGCCGGGTAAGGTTTGCCGTTATTTTCAGTTAGATCAATCATTTTATGGAGAAGACTTAGTGAAAAGTAAAAGAATTTGGATAGAGAATTGACATAAGAATATTTTGCCTCAGCAAATTATAACAACCTCAAGAATTGGTATTGATTACGCGGGTTATTATTGAAGTCATCGTCAATGGCGTTTTGTATTAAAATAAATGCCTATTTATATGAGAGCTTTAAACTATTGACGCAAATATAAAAATTTTTATGATCAACCGCAAAATCATCTTTTGCGCCTCGAAATCAATTCAAGTGCTTTGAAAAATAATTTATATGAATATAAAAGGATTTTTTCTGATAAAAAAATTGCTGCGGTTTTAAAATCGAATGCTTATGGTCATGGATTAAAAGAAATAGGCCGAATATTAGAAAAAGAAAATGCTGCTGATTATTTTGCTGTAGATTCTATTGTTGAGGCAGAAATTCTCCGGCATGAAGGTATTAAAAAACCAATAATGATTTTAGGATATATCCCTCGAAATATTTTAGGCAAACTTCGATCATTAAAAAATGTTATAAAATTAGTAAATTCTCAGGAAGAAGCCAAAATTTTAAGAGCAAAAATCAATTTTCCTTTGTTGATTCATTTAAAAGTAGATACTGGCATGCATCGCCAAGGCATTGTTTTAACTGAGCTGGAAGAAACAATAAGAATTTTATTAAAAAATAAAAATATAAAAATCGATGGTTTAGCTACTCACTTAGCCGATCCATCTAATAGGGATCAAACTGATCAGCAATTAACAAAGTGGGATCAAGCTGTCGAAATTTTTCATAAATATTTTCAGAAAGGGGATTTACATTTTTCTGCAAGTGGTGGTATAGATTATCTTAACCAAGCTCCTTGTAATTGTTTAAGATTGGGCATTGGTCTTTACGGTTTTAATGTATCCGAGAACAGACAGCTAGCTTTAAAGCCTGTTTTGTCGTTTTTTGCTAAGATTGTTAATATTAAAAATATAGGGAGGGGAGAAAAGGTTGGATATAATTTTACTTATGAGGCTCCAAGAGAGATAAAGATAGCTATTTTACCTTGCGGTTATTATGAAGGTGTGCCTCTTGAATTAAGTAACCAAGGTATCGTTTATTTTAAAGATCATCCCTTGAAAATTATCGGTCGTGTTTCTATGAATTTAACCACTATTGATATTACTGATTTAGACAGCAGTGTCTCTTTAGAAGATGAGATAGAGGTAATTTCTAGCAACCCCGAACGGTTAAATTCTGTAGAAAATATAGCTAAAATATGCGAGACTATTCCTTATGAAATTCTCATTCATTTAGATAAAAGCCTTAAAAGATATGTCAAGTAATATTGGTTATTTCCTTGCACTTTATTGAAATATTTGGTATATTTATATAAATTAAAATAATAAAAATAATAAAAATAATAAAAATAATAAAAATAATAAAAATAATAAAATGAGCTCCATTGACGATATTATTAGAGAAAGAAAGCAAAAAATTAAAGAGCTAGAAGCAAGAGGAATTTTGGCTTATCCTGAAAAATGTGAGAGAACCCATACTATTGGCGAAGCTCTCCTTAATTTTGATAACTTTGTAAGAGAAAGAGCCGCAATTACTCTGGCCGGCAGAATTAGAAGTATGAGGGAGCATGGAGCTATCATCTTTTTTCATATTGAGGATGAGTCAGGAAGAATTCAAGTTTTATTAAAGAAAGAAAACATTCGTGAGCAAGATTTTGAATTATTTAAAAAATATCTTGATCTCGGCGATTTTCTTGAAATACAAGGCACTTTATTTTTAACTAATACTAATGAAAAAACCTTAGAGGCTTCAAGCTTTCGGTTATTGGCTAAATCTTTAAGACCTATTCCTAGTGAATGATATGGGTTAGAAGACACTGAAGAAAAAATTAGAAAACGCTATCTCGATCTTCTAATTAATAAAGAGGTTAAGAAAGTTCTTGATTTAAGAATTGAAATGACATCTTTAGTAAGAGATTTCTTGAAGGATCGTGGTTTTAAAGAAGTAGAGACGCCAATTCTGCAATCAGTTTATGGCGGTGCTTTGGCTGAACCGTTTATTACTGAGCTTAACAGTTTAAAAATGAAACTCTATTTAAGGATAGCGCCTGAGCTTTATCTAAAGCGCTTAATTATCGGTGGTTATGAAAAAATTTTTGAAATGGGCAAGTGTTTTCGTAATGAAGGAATAGATAAAGACCACAACCCCGAATTTACAAATTTAGAGCTTTATCAAGTTTGAGCATGTCGCGATGATTTAATGAAATTGCTGGAAGATTTGATCAAATTTTTAAATGAAAATCTTGGGCAGAGGAGTGTCTTAAATAAAGAAAATATACTATACCCATTTCCCAAAATTGATTATGTAGAATTTATAAAAAATAAAACAGGCTTAGATTATGAAAAAGATGATATAAAAAAATTTATGAAATATGCTCAGCAACAAAATATTGAATATGAAAAGAACATTTCTAAGGCTAAATTGTCTGATCTAATTTTTAAAAAACTACGCCAAGATATTAGAATGCCAACTTTCATTATCAATCAGCTTATTGAATTATCTCCTTTGGCTAAAAGGGATCCAGAAGATAGCTCACGAGCTTTAAGATTTTATTTGATCATTTCTGGTAAAGAAATTGCCAATGGTTTTTCTGAGTTGAATGATCCCCAAGAACAGAGAAAAAGGTTTGAAGAACAAGAACAAAAACAAAAATTAGGCGATAGAGAGGCCCATCCACTTGATAAAGATTTTATAGAAGCTTTAGAATATGGTATGCCCCCAACTGCTGGTTTGGGTATTGGGATGGATAGACTCGCCACAGTAATAGCTGGGGTGGATTCTATAAAAAATGTGATTTTTTTTCCGTTTTTAAAGCAAAAATAGCATTATATTTATATAAATAAATTTTTATTATGTTAGACATAAAAAAAATACAACAAAGCCCAGATTGATATAAACAAAAATTGGCGACAAGGAATATAGATCCAAAATCAATAGATGAATTATTGGCACTCGATGTTAATCGTCGGGAGTATATTAAAAAAATTGATGAATTACGATCTAAAAGAAAAATGCTGGAGGATAAATTTGTTAACAGTCAGAATAATAGTGAAATTTTAAATGTTTTAAAAAAAGTCAAAGCTGCTTTGGAAGATCTAGAGGCGAATTTAGCAGCAGTTGAAGCTGATCTAACATTAAAAATGAAAATTTTACCCAATGTTCCCTTAGAAGATGTACCCAGTGGCGCTCAAGATAAAGTTATTAAAGAATGAGGGAAAAAACCGAAATTTAATTTTGTGCCTAAAGATTATTTAGAAATTGCTCAGAATCTTGATCTGATTGATGTTGAAGCGGCTGCTAAAGTAGTAGGTTCTCGTTTCGGTTTTTTGAAAAATGAATTAGTACTGCTTCAGTTTGCTTTAATCAACTATGTTTTTAATACCTTTGGCAATAAATACAATTTTGTTCCTGTTTTACCTCCCTTTTTTATTAAACCAAAATATTTTGAAGCTTTAGGATATATTGACACTAAAGAAGGAAAAGAAGAAACATATTATTTACCTCAGGATGATTTATATTTAATAGGCACCGCTGAGCATATCATAGCAGCAATGAATGGCGATCAAACTTTTGATGAAAAAGAGTTGCCTAAACGTTTTCTTGCTTTCTCTTCTTGCTTTAGACGCGAGGCTGGTTCTTATGGTAAAGATACGAAAGGTATTTTAAGAGTACATCAATTTGACAAGATTGAGATGTTTAGTATTTGTACTCCGGAGCAAAGTCAAAAAGAGCAGGAGTTAATTACAAGCATTGAAGAAGAAATTATGCAAAACTTAATGATTCCTTATAGGATAGTGCAAACTAGTACTTTAAATCTATCTCGGCCATCGGCTAGAAGTTTTGATTTGGAAAGTTGATTACCAGGTCAAAATAATGGTTTAGGTGAATATCGGGAAACTCATTCCAATTCTAATTGTACTGATTTTCAGGCTCGCCGATTAAATATTAAATATAAAAAAATTAGCGATGGTAAGCAGTTAAATCTCAATCAATTTTGTTATACTTTAAATGGTACAGCATTGGCCTTAGGAAGAGCTATAATTGCTATCATCGAAAATTATCAGCAAAAAGATGGCTCTATAAAAATTCCTAAAATTTTAGTGCCCTATATGAAACACATTAAGGTAATACCAAATAGAAGATTAATTCTCAATAAAAGCAAATAAAATTTTATAATGGCCGCAAGAAAACTTAATAATTATCAAAGCAAACATGCTAAGCAAATTAAAGATCAAAAATTAGCTCATATTTTAATAGCCATTCTCCTACTAATTTTTATTGTAAGCTTGGTTTATTTTCTGTTTTTGTCGCCCGTATTTTCTTTACATCAAATTTCCATTATCGGCGCCAGTAATATTAATCAGTTAGCCCTAGAGAAACAGATTTATAATCATTTAAGCAATAATCATAATTTCTATTTAGATTCTTTGAGTTACTTTCTGCACAAGAATCAATATCAAAATAATTTATTTTTAATGAATACCAAACAGCTATCTCATGAAATATTGAATACAATGACGCAGATTTCTAGTTTATCTATTTCAAAAGATTTATGAAATAAGCAATTAGTGATTAAAGTTAAAGAAAGGCAGCCAGTTATGTTAGTGCTTAATAATTGGCAGTTTAACGATTCAGCAGACCATGACAAAGGTTCGTTTTATATTGATGCCCAAGGATTTCTTTATTGAGATTTTAAAAAAAGTGATATTGATTATCCCGTTGTTTATCTTAGTGATATTTCTGATGAGACAGTTATTAAAGATAAAAAAATTGCCTTTAATGTTTTTGGAGAGGAAAAAATGGATATTTTGCGCGAATTATTAAATTATATACAGCAAGAAAAAATACCCTTTCAATATTTGGAATATTCGCTTCAAAAGCCGAATTTAATTATCCTAAAAACTAATGAAAATTTTGATATCTATCTTAACCTAAATCATTATATTGTTGAGGCTTTTAAAACAGCCTCATTATTTGCAGAAAAACATAAAATTAACGAATATATTGATGCTCGTTATTTTCCCAGTAAGCTCTTCTATAAATAAAGAAAATGTGCTATAATTAAACTAATAAAAAGGCAATATGGCAAATAATTTTGGAAAACAAAGGGGATTGGCGGAGGTAGAACATTATGTTACCTCTCGGCAGAAAGAATATGCGAAACGAAAAGAATCTTTAGAGACAAAAGAGGTAGTGAAGGAAGTTATAGAAGAAATCATCGCGAAAGAAGTAGCAAAAATGCCATCTTCTAACCAAACAGTAATTAGTCAAAAAGGCGTTACCGGCGGCGGTTTTATACATCCCCAGACGATTTCTTTGCAAAAAATTCAGGATAAACAAACGGAGAAAATTTTACAAGAATTGGTTGAGATGGCCATAGAAAACGGGGTAACAAAAGCCGTTAGGGCTAGTTTAAAAACGAATAATGCTTATCTTATTGATAAGCTTCACGATCTTTTGATTGATAAATTTTATGAAATTTTAAAAAAGCAAAAAAAGCTTAAATAAATTTTATGAATCCGCAAAATATTGTTCAGTTGATTATAATATGAGGTGTGATTTGTTTGGGAATAATTTTATTGCTAATATGAATGTCAAGTTTTTTTAATGCAAAAAAATCGTTTAAAAAGTCATTGCATTACAAGTTATTAGCTATTAAATTGCCACGGGAGATAGTTACTGAAAAAAGTGAAACCCCTAAAAAAATTAGTGAAATTATTTCTGCGAGCGAGCAAGTTTTGAGTAGTTTGAGCAATTATAAATACCCGATTATTTTAGAAATTGCGACACCTATTAATAATTCGGAAATTTTATTTTTCGTAGCTTGTCCTAGAGAGGATGAAGAATCAGTAGCCAAAACCATAACTGCTTATTATCCTTATGCCCAAATTGAAGAAGTTGATGATTATACTATTTTTTCTCCTCATAATTATAATTTTGGTTCAATTATTAAGTTAAATAAGCCCTATGCTATTCCTATTAAAACTTACCAAAATTTTGATTATGATCCTTTAAGCTTGATTTTAAATGCCTTTAGCAAAGTAGAATCTAATGAAGGCGCGGCTATTCAAATCGTTATTAAACCCGGGGCTGATTTAGCTCAAAAGGAGGTTAATAAAAATATTAAAGAAGTAAGAAAAGGAAAAAATTATGATGATTTATTTAAGAAAAAACCATTAATTTCTGCCGAAACTATCAAGAGTATGTTTTTTAGGGAAACGGAAGCTGAAAAAAAATCTAAAATGGAAGAA
>CAZYWI010000018.1:0-8295 GCA_964651585.1 uncultured Candidatus Saccharibacteria bacterium
GTTATAATAATATTTGTGGCACTCCCAAAGCTGAGAATAGTCCAGGAGTTTATATAGTCGGCGATTCTAGCTCAGGAAATAATTCATGAAATAATTCATGAAATAATTCAGGAAATACAGGAGCGACCACAAGCTCAACATCTAGCACTACTTCTGCCAGTGCGACTACTTCCACAACAACAACCGTGACTACCACTACGACAACTACTACTTCAACTACCGTCACTACTACGAAACCAGAGCCTATTATTTACCCCAAATTACTTATTAGCGAAATTTTAGTTGATGGCGATGAGAAAAAAGATGAGTTTGTTGAGCTTTATAATCCTAATGATGTCGATGTCAATTTAGAAAATTGGACGCTTTATAAATATACTTCATCTCGAGTTGATTTGTTAAAAGATATTGAGTTTAAGAATAAAATCATTCCTGCCCATGGATTTTTTCTAATTTCTCACAATAATTCAAAGTATCAAATAAATGCTGATGTCATTTATACCTACTCTTCTCAAAAGGAGTTTAGCGCCTCAACTCCTACGGCAATTGCTTTAATTAATCCTAACGGAGGAATTGTTGATACCGTTGGTTGAAATGGGGGAGAATTTTGCGAACAGGGTTGCTTAAACAAACCAGAACAAAAGGAAAGCTTTGAGCGAAAAGCTAATGGGAATGCCACTAAAGAGTCTATGATGTTTGGAATCGATTCTTTGGCTGGAAACGCTTATGATTCTGATAATAATTTTCATGATTTTATTATTCGCGATATAGCTGATCCGCAAAATAGCGAGAGCCCTTGCGAGCCGAGAGATAGCTCCACAGATTTATTTTTGACTTTAGATAATAGTATTGCTGAGCAAAAACTGGTTTTTGATTTTAGAGTTAATGACGTGGAAGAAAATTTGTTGCCTTTAAATTATGAGCTGCGATATTCTACAACCCCCATAGATAATTTAGATGATTTTACTCAAGCAAGTAATATTAGTGACTTGGGGGAGGAAAATATTTTAGATGCTCCAAATAAAATTGTTGATAATAATAACTATCATCTCTTCTTGTCTTATCGAGGACTTGGAAGATGAGAAGAAGGCCAGAATTTCTATTTTGCCGTGGCTTTAAAAGATTTAAATGGTTATTGGATAAAGCTATCAAATAATGTTAATTTTTTAAATACCAAAAATAATAAATCTTTTGTTAAAAATTTATCGTGGCATTGATTTGATAAAACAAAAAAGAAAACAGTTTTAGAATTTGATGTAGAATCTTATCCTTTTATTCCCTCATCATCTAAATATACAGATAATTTATGGCGAGTGATGGTATTTTATTTAAATAATGAACCACTTTCAGAGATTGATCCCCTGAGTCATTATAAATCGCAATCGCCTTGAGGAGTATCACTATTTGGTTTTAATTATCCAAATTGAGAAACGCTGCTTTTAAGCTATCCAACCGAAGATTTATATAATAATAAAACCACTTCTTTAATTTTGTCTCCAATTTATGATGCCAATGGCCAGCCGTATGATTGTAGTTCAAATTATGCCGTTCCTTGCAAAAAAGGATTTCAGATTTCTTCGATCTCAATTAATAAGGATAATGGGCTTAAACACTTTATTATTGAAGTGCCAGGCAAATATACTAAGCAGAATGGCTCTCAAAATGATTTTTATGATTTTACTGAAAATGATTTTATTACTATTGGCTATTATGCCGGTAGTCCGACATTTGCAATGGATAATGAGTGGGATAATATGTTTTTAGTTACTGCTGAATTAAATAAATATTATTTGGATGATAATAAATATTTTGAAGTCCCAGTGCCAACAAATTTCTCTGTTGTTTTTGACGATCAAAACTATACTGTTAATATTTCATGGGACAATATGAGTGATGATAATAAGTTTGTTTATGATGTTTGCTATTCTCAAGATAAAAATCGAGTTTTTTCTACTTATTGTATTTATAACAGTGACAATCGATATCATTTAAACGAGGCGACTAATAAATATGAACTAACGTTGTATGATGACGAATTTCCAGTTTATTATAGCACTTACTATATTTCTATTAAAGCTCGAGATATTCAAACTAAAGTTGAATCTTTAGATAATCCTGTATTTTCTGTCTCCATACTTCAACAACCTAAGGTGATCGATTTCTTTATTGATAATATTAATTGACACTTTAAAAACATTGATGGGGTGGATAGGATGGTGCTTGATTTTAATTTAAAACATTTTGTTAAGCTTTGACCGCCAGCTAATTTTAATGGGAACGATAGGTTGTTGATATATTGAGGTACAGCTGAATATCCGCCTAATTTTAGTGTATCAGAAAGTAATAATGGGATCATTAATAGTAAATTAAAATGCGATAATGAATTTACTTGTTTAGCTTGTGGTCAAATTGATTTTACTTCCAATGAAATAAAAAGAGGGCCCAACGAAATTATTATTCGAAAGCTTACTCATCCTTTGCTCGATATCTTTATAGAGAATAACGATGGTATTACGCGAGAAGATTTAGGGATTTTACTGAATGGAAATAAATCTGACGTTTTAAGTGCCATGAGTTCTGGTTGTTGCAATAATTGTATTCTCGATGAACATAATTTAGAGGATTCATTATTAAAGGAAACTCAACCTTCCACCACAACCATTTCAGATCCAGCAATATCAATAGTGAACGAAGAAAAGATCAATGATGATTTAATGACAAATCAAAAAATTCAACAAAGCGAAAACGAAGATGCAACAGCGTTGCCGAATAAAGAAAACGTTTTGATACAAAGCGCTGATTCTGATTTTCAAGAGGAGACCTATTGAGAAACTGCGAAAGACCAAAATAGTAGTTTAACCGAAGGAAATTCTTTACCATTATTAAATAATCAGCCGAGAGAGCCTCAAAGAGAGCCTCAAATAGAGAGAGATAATGAGCTAAAATCAACAGATCCTATAATAAAAAGTTTAAGCGATCTATATTTGATTGCTTCTTATAGAGTTTATAATAATAATTATCTATCATGTAATAATTATGATGCATCAGTTATTAATTTTACTCAAGATTCAGACTTAAATCCTCCCAAAATTTATTTTAATAATTACTAAATTAGCAGTAGGTTATGGAAAAACTAAGAGGTTTCTTTTCGTTAGTTTCTTCAACTCGCTTTGGTTTGGTATAATATTATCTGATATAAATTATTGATAACGACACCCCAGCATTTTTACGAATGTTGGGGTGTTTACAAACCTTATTATCAGTTATTTACTATAAAGATTTTTGTACGTACGGCCGTACTACGTACAAAAATATTAATATTTGTTTTGGACGTTTTTCAATCGCTTAGTTAATATTTTTTATGTGTCATTTTTAGTCTGTTTTATTCTGTTTTTAAACCTTGATTTTTTTAACGTTTTATGCTATAATATAATAAATTTTATCATTATGAAAAATTTAAAGTCATTTTTTATTGAGTTTGGAGAAGTTGTTATTATTGCGCTTTTGATCGTTATACCCATTCGAGCCTATGTGATTAGTCCTTACTTTGTTAAAGGTCAAAGTATGGAGCCAAATTTTCATAATGGTGATTATTTGATTATCGATAAATTGTCTTATAGGATAGGTGAACCAAAAAGAGGAGAGGTAATAGTTTTTAAAGCGCCCGATGGAGCGAGTTACTATATTAAAAGGATTATCGGTTTGCCTAATGAAACAGTGGAAATTCGCGACGGCAAAATCATAATTTATAATAACGATTATAAAAACGGTTTTGTTTTAAAGGAGCCTTATATTCCAGCAATCGATATCACTCAAGGTAACATTAAGATAGTTTTAGGGGATGGTGAATATTTTGTTTTGGGAGATAATCGGTTATCTTCTTATGATTCAAGATCTTGAGGTAGTTTAGACAGAAGTAAAATTGTAGGTAGAGTATGGTTGAGATTAATGCCTATTACAAGTGTTCAGGCTTTTTCCGCACCAAAATATTAATTTTATTAAAAATTTATGGCTAAAGTAAAAAAATCTATTCGCTTTGTCGATATTAAAAAAAAGCTTAATAAAAATCGAAGCAGTAAGGAAGCTCAAGTGTTGACTCGTAAAATTTTTCTTCAAACTCCTCGGGGAATGAGAGATATTTTATTTGAAGAGGCAGATCTTTTTGAAAAAGTAGAAAAGGTCATTAAGAACCTTGCTTCGTTTTATAATTATAATAAAATTGAGCTACCTTGTGTGGAATATTCTGATATTTTTACTCATGGGATAGGGCAAGAAACTGATATTGTACAAAAAGAAATGTACTGAGTTAAATCAAAAAGCGATGATGATAAAAAAACGTTAGTTTTAAGACCAGAGGGTACAGCTGGAGTAGTGAGAGCTTACATTCAGCATGGTATGTTTTCTTTGCCACAGCCCGTGAAACTTTATTATTATGGCCCAATGTTTAGGCATGATAAACCCCAACTTGGCAGATATCGCCAGCTGTATCAATTCGGTTTTGAGGTGATAGGTGATAACAGCCCCATTATTGATGTTGAGCTGATCTTTTTAGGCAAAATCATTTTTAATACTTTAAAACTCAAAAATTTTAAATTAGAGATAAATAGTATTGGTTGTCAAGAATGTCGTAAGAAATACATTAAAGATTTAAAAAAATATTATCGTACTCGTAAAAAGAAGTTATGCGACACGTGTAGATCTCGGTTGGAAAATAACCCCTTACGAATATTAGATTGTAAGGAAGAACAGTGTAAAAACATTAGAATGGAGGCACCCAATATTTTAGATTATTTATGTGTTGAATGTAATAGTCACTTCAAAACTGTGTTATCTTATTTAGATGAGTTAAAAATTAATTATTCTCTTAATCCCTATTTGGTGCGCGGTTTAGATTATTATACTAAAACGGTTTGAGAAATATCAAGCGAAGATAATGAGAACTTAGGTGCTTTGATGGGCGGCGGTAGATATGACGGGTTATTAAAATTATTTAGTGGACAAGATCGGCCAGCTTGTGGTTTTGCTATAGGGCTTGATAGAGTTGTGGAGGCAATAAAATCTCAAAAAAAGGAATGGAAAGAAGAAAAAAAACCCGAAATATTTTTGGTTCAAGTTGGTGAAACTGCTAAGAAACAATCGTTGGAATTATTGGAAGAACTGAGAACTAACAATATCAGAGTGTCTTTTGATTTGAGTCGCGATAGTTTAAGGTCGCAAATGAAATTGGCGGATAAATTAGGAGCTAAGTACGTTCTCCTTTTGGGTCAAACTGAAGTCTTGAGAAATGAAATTATTTTACGAGATATGCAATCGGGACTTCAAGAAAATATTCCGTTAAATAAATTAATAAAAATGCTAAAGACAAAAATATAAAATATGGCTATAAAAATTCAGAGGAGAAATAATGAATCGGCTTCGGCTTTTTTGTTTAGAGTATCGCAAGTTATTCAAAAAAGTGGTGTTTTGTTAGAAGCTATGAAACACCAACAACATATTAAAAAGCCAAACGAGAGAAAGAAAAAGTTGTCAGCTTTGCATAGAATCAAAACATTGCAAGAAATAGAAAGGCGCAAAAAATTGGGGTTGCCTATTAAATAAACTAAAAATTTTAAGGTATAGTTATGAAACAGATTGAAATTTTATTTTTTAATACCACGAAAAAACCATTTTTTTATCAAAACCAAATTAAGAAAACAGCTATTGCGGTTTTAGAACAAGTGATGCCCCAGATTAATAAACGTATTAAAAATGTTTTTCTTTCTGTCATTCTTTTAAAAGATAGCGATGCTTTAAAACTCAATAAATTTTGGCGCCATAAAAATGAAGTTCCCTTGATACTTTCTTTTCCTATGTTTAGTAAAAAAGAGTTGCAATTATTTCAAAAAAAGGATATTATTTTAGGTGATATCTTTATTGCAAGAAATGCTGTATCAAAGCAAGCGAAGATTGTCAAAAAAAGCGAGTTGGGTCTCTATCAAGAGCTGATAATTCATAGTATTTTACACTTAGTGGGATTTCAGCATAAGACAGATAAAGATTATAAAGAAATGCGCGAGCAAGAAATAAAGCTTCAGAAGCAGCTAATAAAACCATTTAATTAAATTTTTTCTAATAAATTTGTATGAGGAAAAATCTTCTTTCATTAGATATCGGAACGAGCAATATTCATTTAACAGTAGCAAAAACAGATCCATTTCAGGTGCTGCTAAATTTAAAAAGACCATCGGCTGGTATAAAAAAAGGTATTATTGCTAATAATGATGAAACAGTAACTGCTTTAGATAATATTTTGGAAGAAGCAAGCTCGTTAACAAACCTCAATATTCAGAAATCGATTACAACAGTTGGTGGCAGTCAACTGGAGACAAGAAAATCTAAGGGTGTTGCTATAATTGCTAATGATAATAATGAAATTACTCAAGATGATATTTTAAGAGCTCAGCAATCATCACAATCATTTTCTTTACCACCCAATCGCACTCTTTTGCATACTATTGCGCAGAAATATGTTGTTGATGGTAATGAAGTTATTGATAATCCTTGTGGTATGACAGGAATGAGGCTTGAAGTCGAAAGTTTAATTATTGACGCCTTTATGCCCAATATTAAAAATTTAGAAAACGTCTTAGATGGTGTTGGATTGAAAAATGAAGCTTTTGTTGCTAATCCCTTGGCTGGATCTTATGAAGCCTTAACTCAGCAGGAAAAAAATTTAGGAGCTATTGCTATTGATTTAGGAAGTGGTACTTGTAGCTTTAGTGTTTTTGAAGATGGAGTATTAGTTTATTTGAAAGTTTTGCCCGTGGGTAGTAATTATATTAGCAATGATATTTGTCTGTGATTAAAAATTGCTCAAGAAGATGGAGAAAAAATTAAATTAAGTGTTGGTGATGCTTATCCGTCAAAAGTAGATAAAAAAGATATGGTTAATTTAGGTAGCTTTGTTCAAAACGAAGATAAGACATTTTCGCGCCGAGAACTAGCAGAAGTTATAGAGGCACGTTTATCTCAAATTTTTGAATTTATTAATGAAGATTTAAAGCAAATTGGTAAGTATGCTAAATTGCCGGGAGGGGCAATTCTTTATGGTGGAGGCGCTCAAATTCCTCATTTAGTAGACTTAGCTAAAGATAGGTTAAATCTACCGGTAAGATTGGCTAAATATGAAGAAATAGAAATGTCTGGAGAATCTGATCTGAGTTTTATGAATACTCTTGGAGCCATTAAATGGTATGGTGATGCCGCAAATTTAAAAGAAAGTCAAGCTTTAGGAAAACAAGGGGGAGTAATGGATAAATTTAAACAATTTTTTTCTAATTTTCGGCCATAAATATTTTAAATAATTTATAGTTTATTTAAGTCACTTTATTTTGTATTATTTTAATAAATAAGTTTTAAGTTATGGCAAAGCAGAATAGCACCTCAAAACAGGAAAATAAAACTGAAGTTAAAGCTCAGCCGCATATTAATATCAAAATTATTGGAATTGGTGGCGCTGGCGGTAATATTTTAACTAGGATGTATAAGAAAAAAGTTGAAGGCGTGGAATTTATTGCTTTGAATACCGATATGCAAGCCCTACATTATACTCGCGCCGATAAGAAGATGAACATCGGCTTAAATGTAACAAGGGGTTTAGGGGCAGGTATGGATCCGGAAATCGGTCGCCGGGCTATTGAAGAAAATATGACCGAAATTGAGGATTTATTAAAGGGTGCTGATTTGATTTTTATTACTTGTGGTTTGGGTGGTGGTACGGGCTCAGGGGCCTCACCTTTAGTGGCTGAAATAGCCAAAAAGTCAGGAGCAATAGTAGTGGCGGTGGTCACAAAGCCATTTTTCTTTGAAGGAGGCAAAAGAATGGAAATTGCCAATGAAGCTTGAAATAAACTTTATAATAATGTGGATGCATTAATCACTATTTATAATGATAGGATTTTTAATTTAATAGATAAAAATACCTCAGTTTTAGAAGCCTTTAAACAAATTGATGAAATTTTAAGACAAGGAGTACAAGGCATTGCTGATTTAATTTATTCTCCAGGTCTCATTAATCTTGATTTTGCCAATTTGCAAACCATTTTAACTAATACTGGTGAGGCGATTATTGGTATTGGTACGGCTTCTGGTAAAGATAGAGCAATTAAGGCGGCAAAAGCAGCAATTGCTTCACCGCTTTTAAATTTAGCTGTTGACGGCGCTACAAGAATTCTATTTAATATTAGTGGGCATCGCGATTTAACCTTATCAGAAATTACTGATGCTGCTAGATTAATTACGGAGACAGCTGATTCAGGA
>CAZYWI010000019.1:0-8031 GCA_964651585.1 uncultured Candidatus Saccharibacteria bacterium
CAAGAGTAGCATAATAAAGATTAATATTCAAGAGTCAATAACAGAAAATAAAGATATTGTATTATTTAGTTATTGTAATATAAATATTGTTATTTATTTATCCTGAATATGTTTATGAGTAAAGCGAGTAATTAAATTTATAAGGATCTGGTGTAGTTAGAGTTATTGTTTTAGTATCAATCTAGGATTGTGCGCGAGGCTCCACCTAAATGAAGAATTTAGCGAAAAACAATTATAGAATCTTCAAAAATATTTAAATTAGAATCTTGAAGATGAATTTTTAATTCATTTTTAGGCTGCAAAATATTATAAGGCAAATTTATAGAATAAATTTTACTATCATCTTGAGAAGATTCATAAGAGAATTCTCCAAAATAATTATTATTGACAAACAAAGAAACTTTTACTAAATTGTCAGAGCCAATAATTTGAATCTGAATTTTTTTATCGCCGTTAATTATATCTCCTTGCTGAATATTCAAAAATTTGGCGCTCAGATTTTCGGAACTAGGTAAGGATGGATTAGGAGGCTGATTTTCTAAAGAGGTGGTTTGATAAGATATCTGATAAGCTTCTGAAGGCAATGGTTTATTATAAAGGGTATTAAAGTTTTCTATATGACTTTGAGCTCAACTAATAACTGGACTCTCTCAGTTATAAAATTGAGGATCTAAGGCGGGGTTTAAAGGAATCGGCCCCAGAGGATTGTTTTTATCAACATAAAAAAGAATTGAATGTATTTGTAAACTATCACCCACAAGATTAACATATTGACCATTGAGCATTGGTTTATTAACTTGTTTAATAATTGGTGGATTAAAATATTCTAAGCCTCTCTTGGAAATAGCATATTCCATAAATTCATGTCAAGCTGGCGCCGCTACTAAACCGCCGGAAGCTCCACCCTTAAAAATTGGGGTATAATCATTATTTCCTACCCAAACACCAGTTACAATATTAGGAGTGTAACCAAATATTCAAGCATCGCGCGAATCTTGGCTTGTACCAGTTTTTGCAGCTGCTTGAATGTTCTCGCCCAGATAAAGCTGATTATTATAAGTGCCATATAACGGAGCTCTAGCATTATTGTCAGACAAAATGCTATTCAGCAAGCGCACTGATTCGGGATCAAAAACTTCTTGAGATTTATCTTGAAATTCTTCTAAAACTTTGCCATTTTTATCGGTAATTTTTAAAATATAATTTTGAGCATGCAAAACGCCTTCTTGGCTAAATCCAGCATAGGCGCCGGTCATCTCATATAAATTAACAGCCCCGCCACCAAGTACTAATGGCAAACCATAATAATTAGCACCTTGAGTTAAAGTAGTAATGCCAAAAGATTTAGCAGTTTCAATGGTCTCTTTAATACCTGCTAAATATAAAACTTTGACTGCGGGAATATTAACCGATTGGGCTAAGGCATCTCGCAAATTAATTGGGCCGCGAAATTTATGATCATAATTTTCTGGAGCATAATCATTAAAATTAGTTGGCAAATCAAAAACTATTGTTTTATCAGTATAGCCTTTCCTAAACAGAGTAATATAGGCGAAAGGTTTAAAAGAAGAACCAGGCTGACGAAGACCAAAAGCTGCATTAAAATTGCCTTCATTTTCCATATCAAAAAAATTGGGGGAGCCAACCATAGCCAAAATTTGACCAGTTTTAGGATCCTCGGCCACTAAAGCCATGTTTTTCACACCATAGTTCTCCTTATTTAACTTTGCGTATTTAGCCACAATTTCCTCGGCCTTGCTTTGTAAATCTAAATCCAGAGTAGTAATAATATTTAACCCCTGCATTTGAATGGCTTCTTCTCCATATTTTTTTGCCAATTGCTGCTGCACAAAATTAACAAAATGAGGCGCGATCATTCGGATATTTTTTGAAACAAAAACCACTTTTTCTTTCTTGGCTTTTTCAACTTCGTCTGGAGTAGCAAAACCAAGCTTCACCATTCTATCTAAAATTCAATTTTTTCGTTCTTCTAATTTATCTCTGTTAGCTCCATAGGGAGATAAAGCAGTTGGTGACTGTAAAAGGCTTGCTAAATAAGCTGCTTCAGCTAAACCAACATCCTTAACAGATTTATTAAAATATAGCTGACTAGCCGCCTCCACCCCATAAGCATTAAAACCATAAGGCACTTGATTGAGATACATCTCTAAAATTTTGTCCTTAGAATAGTGCCTCTCTAAATAGAAAGAAAGGATGATCTCCTTAATTTTCCTGGAATAAGTTTTTTCTTGCGTTAAAAAAGCATTGCGAGCTAATTGTTGAGTAATCGTTGAGGCACCAGTACCAAATTTTTTAACATTAAAAACAGACTTGGCTGCGGATCTTAATAACGATTTAATATCAATGGCTCCATGCTTATAAAAATCATCGTCTTCAGCGGCCAAAGTTGTCAGTTTAACACAATTGGGAATGCTTTCAAAATTGACTTCTTGACGATTTTCCGCTACCCCGGCGTTATAAAGCAATACCTTACCCTCGCGATCATATATTTTTACACTTTGGGGCACTACTTTTGTACCCAAAGTATTAGGATCGGGCAAGTCTTGGGAAAAATATAAAAATACGCCAGCTATTGCTCCAAAACAAATAACAATAGCCCATAAAAATCATTTTCAAAAATTTCTTGATTTATTTTTCATAACCGCTTCCATTAAAATTTATTTGATAGTAATATTGCCGGCTTCGTTTATTTCTAAAATTCTTTGGTTATTGGTTCCCTTAACCCCCAAAGTAATTTCACCTTTTTTGATTTGAATATTACTAACATCGTAAAGATACAAAGTAGGCTCAGGAGGCTCATAAATAAGGCATTTTAGATTAGTTGCTAAAATCTCAATTGGCTTAGCTAAGGTGATAATCTCCTGTTTCTCTTGATCTTCAAACCGATGATCTCCATAATTATTATCTTCACAAAAATCACTAAAAACAATATATGCATTGGGATTTTGAGCATCAAAATAAAGGCCTCAGCCGCAAACCGCCCTTTCTTTAATCTGTTTTGTTTGCATAGATAAATTAGCCACACGACGAATATCAAACGATAATCTTTCAATCGCTCGATTAGCCTGCATAACACTACCCCCTGAATGAGTATACAGTACTAAAATTGATGACATAATAACAATAATCGACAATGTCACTAACATTTCAACAAGAGTAAAACCTGAACTATTCTTTTTTTGAACCAGTCTTTTTTGTTTTAAAGAAAAAAATTTAATTTTCATTATTAAGCAACTGTTAATAAATTAAGATATCATTGTAATAAAATGTCGCCAGCCAAAAAAATAAGAAAACCAGCCAGCGCTAATCAAGGCCCGAAAGCAATATGCTGCTTTATTGTTTTCTTTCTAAAAACCAGAAGCACTATTGAATACAGGCCACCTATAATAAATGAAAGTAAGATAAAAAACAGAGCCTCTGGCATACCTAAAATTCAACCAATAAAGGCCGCAATCAAAGGATCACCATTTCCCATTGCTTTTCCGTGAGACAATTTATAAATTAAAAAAATAAAAAATCAAGAACAAAACATTCCTATTAAATTGCTTCAGATTCCCGAAAAGGTAACTGCGGGAAAAAGATAATTAAAACCACCTAAAAATTGGTGAAATTCTTCAACAAAACCAATTTTAGTAAAATAGCTAACAAGATATAATGAAGTTTCACCCACAAATGCTGTCAAAAGACCAACTAATAAAAAGGAATCCAAAACAACCATATTTCTCAAATCATAAGTAGCTATCAAAGTTAAAACTGAAGTATAAATTAATCATAGTAATAATGAAAATACTGCCAAAAAAATAAAGGTAAGGTTTTTAGAAAAAAGAGCAAATTGAAAAAAGGGTAAGTGTAAAAAACGCCAGAAAACCAAATCAAAGAGAATTCCTATTAAAATTTCCATTAGGGGGTATCAGAGGCTTAAACGATGATGACAATGTCTGCATTTGCCGCCTAAAAAAACAAAACTCAGAATTGGAATAAGTTCATATCAAGACAACTTTGCTCCGCAATAAGTACAATGAGAAGGAGTTCTAATCACCTCTTCTTCTTTTTCACTTCTGAAAATTACTACTAAAAGAAAACTACCAACAATAGTACCCAAACAAAACAAAAAAATATATATCAAATTAATAAATAAATTAGTCATAAATAAAAATTTATAAATGAAGCCGGTAAAATAAATAAGAATCTTTTAAATGTTAACTCATAAAAATTAAGTACAAGATTATGGTGCTCAAAGCCTATTACTAATTTTAAGGCTTAATACAATAAATCATATCCCCAACTGCGGGTCCGCAATCAACCCCATAAATAATTCCATCAAAATCATCATCTAAAGTCGGGTCTTTAGTTTCTAAAACAGCACCCAAAACATAATCCTGGCCATCTGTTGACCTACCATAATAATAAGTTTTTCCTACACTCGCCAGAGGCTCTTTTGGAACCTTAGAAATGCCTATACCTATTTCAGGGCCAGTTAAAATTGTTGTAAAATCTTCTCAATTGGTCTGGGGTTCTGGATAAAAGCCAAACTTTGAATAATATAACTCCAAAACACTTTGAATGTTGGCTAAATCAGCAATGCGCCTCGCGTCTCGCGCTTTAGCTCGGGCGCTCGTAATCAAACCACCAAATATCAAAGAAGCTAACATTCCAATAATAGCCACGACTACTAACATCTCGACCAATGTAAAAGCTTTTTTAGAAGAATTTCTATTCATATTAAAAATTTAAAATTTTAATTTCATAAAAAATGATAACAAATTTTACAAAAATTTACAAGTAAAAAAGTTAGCTATTTGAATAAATTGAAAGATGCTCTAAAACTTCCAAAGCTAAACTCAGTCTTTGGTCTGATTCGCTATAAAGAGTGAATAAAACATCACCCTTTTTGTAATTTTCTTTAACTAATTTATTTAAATAAATACCACTCCCCTTAAGCTCGGGCGCTCCCAATACCCGACAAAGTTCCACCAAATTGCGACTATTAATAGATTTAATCATACCACTATTGGTTGCTCGTACTTCATAAATATATTTACCCAAAGACAATGACTCTGAATCAAGTAAAGTGTTGCCACCTTGAGCTTCTACTATTTGAATCATTTTTTTAAAAGCCATACCACTAATTAAACTATCCAGGGCAGCTTTTTCGCCTTGATTTTTTTTCACTTTTCCTGTTAGCTCCAAAAGTTTTCCTGCTAATTTTACAGATTTAGCTTCTAAATCAAGGGGTCTATTATCTTTCTGTTGCAGTACCCGCAGAGCATCTCGCATCTCAAGCGCTGGACCAATACCTCTGCCAATTGGCCCATTACTTTTAGAAATAACAACTTCTGATTTTATATGAAAACGCCTAGATAAACGAAGAAATATCTCTTTAATTTTTTTTGCTGTTTCCATATCACTAATTTTCGCGGTTTTTTCAACTGGTAAGTCAATAATTAAATGTGTCACCCCCATGGCTACTTGTTTAGCCATAACACTAACAACCATTTTCGAATACGGTTCAATACCTAAACTATGAGTAATTTGAATAAAACGATCATCAGCCGGCGCTAATTTTAAAGCACCTCCTCAAACCATACAACTATTATTTTTTTTGACCAAATCATAAATTTCCTTAGTAGTAAATTCTACTTTCATAATGGTTTCTAAAGCATCAGCTGTACCGGCAGCTGAAGTAATTGAACGAGAAGATGTTTTGGGGATACAAATACCAAAGCTTGCTACAATAGGCACAATAATTGGCGTGATACGATTGCCAGGAAGACCGCCCGCTGAATGCTTAACAGCTACAATTTTTTGACCAAAGTCTAAAATTTCTCCAGTTTCGGCAATAGCTTTAGTCAGATAATATAATTCTTTTTCAGAAAAGTTTTTTTCATCAAAAGCAGGAGCAATAAAAAAAGCTATCTCAATATCATTCAAACGATAACTGACAATATCATTAACAATAGACTTGATTTCTTGATAAGTTAGTGACTTTTTAAAAAGTTTTTTATAAATCGCCTGTAAAGATGGAGCTCTTTTAGCAAAACTAAGTTTTACTAAATCTCCCTCTTTGATGTGATACTGTTTTAAAATATCAGCAAATAACCCTATTTCTCCTGGTTCTATCAACTCTTTAGTGATATCACAAGCTACTTCGGTAGTTTTACTATCCCATTCTAATTTAAGCTCATCTCCAGGCATAATACCTAAACGCTGAGCATCAACTTCATTAATTAAAACAATTCATCATCTTCCAGTAGAAATATCAACTGATCTGGCTTTGAGAAAAAAATGATGCGCCATTTTCCGATTTTTAAATGAATCGATAAACGCTGGATAATGATTAGCTGATAAAGAAGAGTTATCTTTTTTATTTTTTATTTGTTCCATAACTTAAATTTATTTTTGTTTGTTATTAATAAGGCTAAAGATTTGGCACAATCAACTTTCATAAATTCATTAAAGATAGTATTAGTAGAAACAATCAATTTCGGCTTTAATTTTTTAAAAGCCATTTCGGTATCACCAACTAAAAGGCCGTGGACAAAAGCAAAACTTAAGCTTTTAATGTTTTGTTTTTTAATCTGAGACACTAAGTTCATTAAAGTATTGCCACTCGCGATAATATCATCAACTATAATAATATTTTTATTATTTAAATCAAAGTCACGAGGTAATTGTAGCTTTACCTTATTAGTATAAATATTGCGTTTTTTACGGCAAACAATATATTGAAAACCTGTATTTTGACAAAAATCTTGGGCAAAATCACGAGCTTCTTGATCAGGGGCAATAACCAAAGTATTATCCGCTGGAAATTTTTTAAAATATTCACCTAATTCTGGAAACAAGGAAATATTATAATTGGGTATTGAAAACAAATCATTCAGCTTTAAACGATGATTATGGCTATTAAAAGTAATAAAGGCATCTAAATTTTTTTCAATATGAGCAGCAATAATTTTTCCCGATACTGGCTCGCCTTTTACAAATTCTTTGTCCTGGCGTGAATAAGGTAGGTAGGGAATTACCCCTATAACTTTTTTACACGATTGTTTCATTCTTGCGGCTAGTAAAAAAAAGTTTACTAAATAGTCATTAATATTCTCGTCTTGATAAATATCTAATATTAAAATACCCCAATTTGATTGTCGAATATTTTTAATTCTCGGTTTCACTTCTCCATCACAAAATTTTTTCATTTCCACTGGACAAAATTGAAATTTTATTAACTCTGCTAAAGAGTGAGCTAAATTATTGCCAACAACTATATTTATCATAATTCGTTTTAATTAGTTAAGTGAATTTATTAACCTTTCACAACCCCTAGTGGCATAAGCTTTAAAACCTTATGAGCTAGTCCTGCCTGATTTATTACATCAACAACTTCATCAATATCTTTATAAGCTTCTGAACTTTCTTCCCCTAAATTCTTAATATTACCTGTCTCCACAAAAATACCCTGGAATTCCAGATCTCTTTTCAGTTTTTGGCCCTCAATTACTTTTTTTGCTTGAGTTCGTGACATTACTCTACCCGCTCCATGGCAACAAGAGCCAAAACTTTCCTCCATAGCTTTTTCTGTACCTACCATAATAAATGAAGCTGTACCCATGCTACCAGGAATAATCACGGGCTGACCAATTTGCCGATATTTTTCTGGAATTTCTGGATTCTTTGGAGCAAAAGCACGCGTTGCTCCTTTGCGATGAACAAGAACCTTCTTAATATTTCCATCAATTTTATATTCTTCTAATTTAGCAATATTATGCGCTAAATCATAAATTAATTCTATTTTACCAAAATTATTACCAAAACATTCTTTTCAAGACTTTCTCACTAAATAAGTAATAGTCTGCCGATTAACTCAAGCAAAATTAGCAGCACAATTCATTGCTTGGTAATACTGTTTTCCTGCTTCGCTATAAAACGGAGCGCCAATCAATTCTTGATCAGGAAAATATAGGTGGTATTTATCAATATCTTTCATCATTAATTTAATATAATCAGTAGCTA
>CAZYWI010000020.1:0-7685 GCA_964651585.1 uncultured Candidatus Saccharibacteria bacterium
TGAGCTAGAATCGCCGGCTGTATAAACTCCTGGACTATTCTCAGCTTTGGGAGTGCCACAAATATTATTATAACAAAAACCAGCAAAAGTATGCCAATTTAAATCAATTCCTCGCTCCATTGTATTTTTATTAGTGTTGTCTCCAGCAGGTCAATTCGGATTAGCCAAAGCCTGATCAATTACTTGACAATTATTATTTAATAATTGGAGTCCAGTATCAGAATTCCCTAAAGAACCAGTATAAATTAAATCAGCAGTAATATTAGGCACACTATAGTCGTCGGTCCTCTCTAAAAGATAAAATTCCCCAGGATCCAAAATCGCTTGAATCTTATTTGGAATAACAATATGGATATTATCTTTTTGATCAACAATTTCTCAGTTAGATATATCAACGGTTTTTTGAGAAATATTTTTTAATTCTATTCACTCATCACTCGCATTATTTTTGGTACCCATTCAAGCGATTTCATTAAAAATAACCGGTGCGTTAAGAGCCGAGGTTCCATAAATAAATCGGCACCGGGCCACGGCCTTCGTTGTAGTAGTTGTTGTAACTTTAGGTTTAGTAGTAGTGGTGGTTTTCTTCGTAGTAGTCGTAGTAACCTTTTTAGTCGTTGTGGTTGTAACTTGCTTTGTAGTTGTAGTGACGGGTTTAGTTACAGTAGTAGTAACACTTTTGGTAGTGTTAATGGGCTGAGATTTAGTTGAAGTACTAACGGCTTTTGTAGTTGTAGATACTGCTCTAGTAGTTGTTATTGAGGTAGGCTCTTCAACAATCACATCTTTATCAAGCCCAAATAGTTCTCTAAAAGAATTGGCAACACTAGCTCAAGAGCGTTTGAAAGCATAACGTCAATCAACTTTTGTTTCCATTTGAGCTATAAAGTTTTGGTCGTTTTGATACTTCTCTACTTCTTTGAAAAACAAGTTTATGACTCCAGCACCCTCTAAAACGGCTCTTTTTGATAATCTCGTTCAATAATCACGAAATACAAAGGGGTTATCAAGAGTATAAAAGCCAGCGCTTTGTATTCTTCAATCTCCTGCGTTTTTCTTCCTCGCTGCCAAATAATATAAAGCATTTGTTTCTGTATCTTCTCCTTGAACAAAATAAAACGGCTGACCATTAATAAAATCTACCACATCTCAATACATAACTTCTGGTTCTGGATAAACTTGACCAGTTGATTGAGATAAATTAAAATTCGCTGAATACAAACTAATAGTATCATCGCTAAAAAAGTTTCTATTTGCATAATTAGCTAAAGCATCAAAATATTCATCAATATTACTTCTTTTATAAATAGTGAGATCTTTCACGTTATTTCATAGAAGCTGATAAGAAGATGACGGCAATTGCGCTGCGTATTTTTCATAAAAACTCATCGTACCGCTGGTATTCATATGAAAATCTCCCCGAGTATGACTCGGGGAAGACATATCTTCCATTAAGTGAATAATATGGCCCAAAGCATAAAAAGCCTTATCATCATTACCTTTAATATATTCATAAATTGCGGTTTTTCAAGTTTGAACTGTTTTACTCTCTAAAAATGACCTCTTGCTAACACCCAAAGAAAACCTAAACGAAGGCTCGCAAATACTTTGATA
Source organism: uncultured Candidatus Saccharibacteria bacterium (assembly GCA_964651585.1). Classification (GTDB taxonomy): domain Bacteria; phylum Patescibacteriota; class Minisyncoccia; order UBA6257; family JAKLIH01; genus CAZYWI01. Next base: position 1,615 of record CAZYWI010000020.1, read on the forward strand.
TCATTCATCTTGCGCTCAAAGATTAGCTGGAATATTAGGATATACCTGTTCGACGCCCTGTAATCTTCAAGTATCTTTATAAATTGGATCATAGAAATGATTCGCACTCCTTATTAAAATATCGCAGTTATAATCTTCATCAGTACTTCCCTTTTTGAGCCAATAAATTGCCTCATCGTTCAAATCTTTCACAAAATCTTGATTATATTTCTTAATAATTATTTCTGTTAAGCTAGGATGAGTAGTATTAGCATCATAAGCTCAAACATTATTAGCTATACTAATCATACTAAAAACAACTAATAATAATATTAATCATTTTCTAAATTTTTGCATTTTACAATTTTATATTTTAAATAAATATTAGAATTCATAAATTTTTCAAATATCTGATATGGGTGTAGGGCTATCAGCTGCTTTTGGCTCGATTAAAATAACATGGGCAACTTGTTCATGGTTTTTATTAAACAATTCAAAAGAATAAGTGTCTTGACCATCCAATAATACTACTTTTTCAGAATTTAAAACATCATCTAACATTATATCTCACTTATTATTCTTTTTTACATAATTAAATAAATCTTTACATTCATCTCTTTTATCTATAACAAAATAATTACAAGCTAAATCAATGTCTTGTTGCTTTAAGGCTTCGACAAACATCTGGTAGGTTTGTTCAGGAGTTGTACCTCCATATTTATCAGCTTTTACTTGATTCTCATAACGTTGCGTTTGCGTTTTCATAATTTTACTACCTATAAGAGCTTTGACGAAAAAACGAGTATGAGGTTCTGCTCAAATAAGAACGGCGAGAGCAACAACAAATATTATGAGGATAATACCGAACCATTTAAGAAATTGGCGTCAGCCGCCTTTTTTTGGTTTGAGACCGTTAGAAACACTGCTCGATCCAGAACTATTTTTGTGAAAACGAGAAAATATATTTGACATAAGTATAAATTTAAAATTTTTATTAAAGTTTTTAAAGTCGACGATTTAGTTTTGCCCCGTGGAGAATTCTCCACGGGGGCATATGGGATCAGTCGTTGTGACCTTTAGTACCAATCCCTTAATAATATTTAAGTTTCTCTTAAAACCTCATTCATCGAGGTGACTCCTTGAAGCATTTTAAGCACTGCATCTTGCCTCATCGTAGTCATACCTTGACGTTTTGCTTCTTGCTGAAGATTGGCTTCAGACAGATTGGTCAAAATAGTTTCTTCAATTGCTGGCGTCATTTTAAGCACTTCATAAATTCCGAGACGTCCTTTGTAACCCTGGTTATTACATTCTGGGCAACCTTGGGGTTCAAAAATATGATAAGGCTTAGTTATTTTTAAATTATTGATAATTTCTTTAGGCAAATTATTGATGGCCTCGTCAATAATAGCCGTCTCTTCGGCATTCGCCTCCTTTTCTTTTTTACAATGAGGACATAATTTTCTAATTAATCTCTGGGAAAGAGCTAGATTTAAAGTTGAGGATATCAAAAACTTTTGAATGCCCATATCAACCAAACGCGGAATTACACCAACGGCATTATTAGTGTGCAACGTTGATAAAACCAAATGGCCAGTTAGAGCAGAGTGTATAGCCAGCTCTGCTGTTTCTGAATCACGAATTTCACCGACCATAATAGTATCAGGGTCTTGACGTACAATATGACGTAACCCTCGAGCAAAAGTATAATTAATTTCTGGCAAAACCTGAGATTGGTTGATTCCCTCTAAGGTATATTCCACTGGATCTTCTAAGGTCACAATATTTACTGTATCCTTATTTAAAATTTGAAGTAAAGCGTAAAGTGTTGTAGTTTTTCCTGAACCCGTTGGCCCGGTTGCTAAAATCATTCCATAAGGTTTTGCTAAAGCTTCATTAAGCTTTTTGATATCATACTCGTTTAATCCTAATTGATGAATACCTAATAAACCTACAGTGGGATCCAAAATTCTAATAGCCACTTTTTCCCCATAATTAGTAGGAAATGTGGAAACACGAAAATCAATGGGTTTTTCATCAATTAAAGTCCTGAAACGACCATCTTGAGGCATACGAGTTTCATCAATTTGTAAATTTGACATAATTTTAATTCGGGAAATCACCGGTGAATGAATCTCTAAGGGCAAAAGAACTGCCGTATAAAGCATGCCATCAACTCTAAATCTCACCCTTAATACTTTACTCGTTGGCTCAAAATGAATATCCGAGGCGCCTAATCTTACCCCCTCTGTTAAAATGGTACTGATTAATTTAATAATTGGAGCCTCTTCAACCACTGTGGCTTCAATAGTTTTTAAATTAACAACTTTTCTAGTATCAGCCAATTGCTTTAATTGAGGACCTAATTTTTGTTGCAACTCTTTCAAAATATTAGCTAAGTTTTCCGCAAAACTACCATAGTTACGTCAAGCTCTTTGCAAATCGCTCTGTGTTGTTACATAAAGTTGAGGCTTTAATCCTAACTGACGACTAATAAAACTGATTGCCTCAAACACTTTATTATCTTCGGGATACAAAGCAGCCACATGAATTGCTTTGTCGTCTTTGGCAAAACAAGCAATTTTATAATTTCTTGCTGCACTTTCATCAATAATATTTAAAATCTCGCGATCAATAGTTTCATTTTTACCAAAAAATTTTACTGGCAATTTTAAAATTTCCGCCTTAATTTTAGCCAAATCTTCTTCTGATAAAATACTCTTCTCTAATAAAACCTCTTCTAAAGATTTGTGCAAGGTTTTTACTTCTCCAAGCAATACGCTCTCATTAACTTTATAACCTTTGCTTTTTAAAGCTTCCAACAAAATATTTTCCTGAATCATAACTTATTAAAATTATGAGCAAAACTTATTATTTAAATTATTCAAAAGGATTTTCCTTTCCTTTATTCTCGATGGGAGGCATTGACTCTAAATGAGGCACTAACATTTGAAACGTTGGATTATTAATAATGCCTGAAATATCTAAATCGGATGAATTTAAACCTTCTGTTCCCAAACCTAATTCCTTAAAAACATCAACTGACGGCGTAATTGCTAATTCTGTTTTTGGTTTCAAAAAATATTGATAAATAAATATTGCTAAAACCACCACAAGAATAATTCAGATTCATGGTATTTTTGCATATTTCGGTTTTTTCTCAATTTGAATAGCCATATTAATAATCTTAATTTATAGTTTTTGGAACATTTAGCTTATGCTAAGGTTGATAATAAGTATGAATAGTGATATCTGACTTAATAGATGACATGGTCTGTACTGTTCTTCCAACTTTTACTGTCTTGGGTGACGATGACATATTTAAAACATATGCATCCATTAATCTGAGCTCGGATTCCACTTCTCCTAAAAACGTCTGAATAGCAGGATATGAAGCATTGTTGATATCAATATTAATTTCAATTATTTTATAAGGAGTAACCTTATTAGTATTTGCAGCCACGCTTGTTCGAGCTGAAGTAGCGCCACTTGTACTTGTAGCGGCATTGGCGGACTCTAATTCTCTAAAACTGATAGAAGCAAGTTCTAACTGCGCGTTTTTAGCCAAAATGTCTAATGTTGCTAATACTTCGGCTAGATTTGGTGAAGTCGGCAAGGCTTTTTGGATTTTAGAAATTTCATTACCAAAACCTGAATAGGCGTTATATAGGGAATTTGCTAAATCACTATATTTTTGAATCTCTCCGATTAAATCGTCCTTTTCCCGAATTTCTTTTTGAATATCTTGATATGTTTGAAATTTAGGCCAAACTACTTTCATAAATGTAAAAATAGAAGCCGCTAAAAGTAAAGTAATAGTAATAATTGATAAAGTTTGTTTTGTTGTTTCTTTCATAAAAATTATTTAAAAAAATCAGGATATACTTCTAAAGAAATGGAAAAGTGCACACCATCTGATAGGGATTTTAAACTTTTAATATCGGCTTTTACTACATTGAAAATTTGCGAAAATAATAAAACGCCTTGAGCTACTGAATCATAGCTCGAAGCTATCCCGTTAATCTCCACTGTGAGATCATTATAATCTAAGCCCAAGCTTGTGAAAGTAATTTGAGGATGCGTTTGTTGACTAATATTTTGCAAGGCTTTTGAAAAAAAAGTGTGATTTTGCAACAATTTTTGAAGATTATAGCTTTGATTTTTAAAATTATTCATTACTTGCTGGCTTTCAGCAGGAAAAACCATTTTAGCAGATTCCACCTCTTTTTCAACCTCAGAAAGGTTAATATGGGCGCTATTAATAAAGTAATTTAAAACAAAAATACTACCGACTATTGCGATAAAGAAAAAAATCATAAAAATTAAAAGCCCTCGCGGCCATGTCACTTTTCCCTTTCCTGTAGTTCCTTCAAAAGTAATTTCATTAGGATTAATAGCCATAAATAAAAAGTTTTAATTAAAAATATTTGATGATATTGTGAATACTATTCTAATTTTAAATAATTTTTTCAAAAAAGTCAAGCAATAATTAGAATATATTAAACATCATTTAGAGATCACATTACTAATGAAACTTAAAATATTATGACAAGAATATCTAAAACCAATCTCTAGCTCGAAAACATTTAAATTATCTGGTTTTATAAACGGCTCCCCGAGGTTTTGATTAAATCATTTATAGTTGTCTCAGGCGGTCCCCAAATTTCCCAACTAATCGGGAAGTCGATTGCAGATAGATAATTATGATACTGAGACCAACAGGAAGAACCTAATGCTTGTCCCGTAGATAACATAGATATAGCCTTTTCTATGGTCTGCGGGCTATAAGTAAAATCGCCGGGCTTAATAACCACAAAATTGTAATAATTGTTTTGAAGCCTAGCCAATACATCTCTATTTTCATTAATAGATAATTCGAAAAATCCTATTTGGCGATGAGTAATTTCGTCGCCAAAATCATAGAATTCTTCGGTGTCTATTTCCGATCTGTCTTCAACTTTCCCATTTTTATTTTTATCTTGCCATATACTCGTCACTAGAGTAGCATACTCAGTAGATTTCCAATGATCATAAGGATTCCAGGGCTCAGATGTTGAGCTGGCAATGATTATAGTAAAATCTTGATGTTGAGTTATAAAATTTGTTCTATTTAACGAACCACCTGATGGTTTATATTTTGGTTGTATAGTACTGCGTGTTTCATACAATGTCACCGTTTCTATACCGGCAGCACGAGATGCAGTTACAATATTATTACCCAATATAGACAAATCAGCGGGACCAATGGCACATGATAAATCAGGACAATAAGTAGTATGAATATAATAATAAAATGGCAATGCTATTAATATCTTATTATTCGTTTCACTCTTAACCTTGCTAAGGTTAGGGGCCACCATCCTAGACGACATTCTAGAAATAGCAATATCCATAATATTATCATTGTCTAAATCGCAATAAAAAAAATCAGATTCATACTCCCGGATATCCCCATCCTTCCTAGTAACCCTAACATTTCCTTTGGCTATCTTTTCATCTAAAACTACTCATTTTAAATCAGAAACCATAAAGGTTTTTCTTGTTGGTTTAAAATCATTATAATAGATATCCTTTAATAATCCTTTCACCGTCTCTGGTTTGTTTAAGGTTTTTCTCTCTTCTAAGGAGATGATTTTGATGTTGTATTTATCTTGACGTTCTTTAATATAGTTATCATATAGGGGTTTATCAGAGTTTTTAGGTACTAGGATAAGATAACCTTCTTTTACTTTATCAAGGGGTTTATTTTGAAGAGGTTTAATTTCGTCATTGTTTGTTTTTAATTGATTACTTTGTAATTGGAAACTATTGATATTAGCTTGATTAACTAAATTAAAGGTATTATTAGTAGTTAATTTGAAACTATCTTGCGATGGCTGGGTTAGCTGAAAAGTATTGGTTTGGAGGTTGTTGGTATTCAATAACAAATTATCAATATTAGGTTTAAAAGTATTGGTTGTTAATTGAAAATTGGTAGTTAATGGCTGAGATAATTGAAAAGAACTAATATTATTAGTTAGTTGATAGTTATTGATTGTTGGTTGGAAGGTAGTAATCTTAGGAATAAAACTATTATTAGATGTTTGAAAAGT
>CAZYWI010000021.1:0-7654 GCA_964651585.1 uncultured Candidatus Saccharibacteria bacterium
ACAATGGTCCTTATCCTGATCGTGTGTTGTTTCGTGGTGGCATTTGGGCCAATAGCTCTATTGCAGGCGTCTTTGAGTTGGATACGGGTTGAGGCGCGGGCGACCAGTACAACAATGTTGGTTTTCGCTGTGCGCGGTAATTGTGGATTTATCTAAAATTCTTTGAAATTCGCCTTAGCGAATTTCAACCCCCATCTTAATTGAATGTTTTGAATTTAACGTTATCATTTCACGATAGACGTGAAATGATAACGTCAATTTATGCCCAGGACGGTTGCGTCTCTTAGAAATATCATTTCGGTTATTCCATATGAAACTTTTGTAAAAATTCTTGGTAGCGTTGTCATAAATTTGGTCAAGATTGCAGAGTGCTATCTTTTTTGATGAGCGTTTTTGCTTCTTCTTGAATTTCCGCCAAAACCTTGGTATTAGAAAGCGCTTGCATTGCTAAATCTGGAAATCCCGATTGGTTGATACCAAAAAATTCTCCTGGTCCTCGCAAGTTTAAATCAATTTCAGCTAATTTAAATCCATCACTATATTGAAGCATAGCTTTTAATCTTTCTCGAGTGTTTTTACCGCCTTTTGTTACAAGGAGAAAACAATAAGATTGCTCGTCGCTTCTGCCAACACGACCTCTAAATTGATGAAGTTGAGCTAAACCAAAATGTTCTGCACCTTCTATGACTATAATAGTGGCATTAGGAATATCAATGCCTACTTCTATAACTGATGTAGCTACCAAAATATTAATTTCATTTTTTTGAAATCTTTGCATTACTGATTCTTTTTCTTCGGATTTCATTTTACCATGCAGCATTTCGATTTTAAATTCGGGAAAAATTTTTTTAATTCTCTCAAATTCTTTTTTAACTGCTTTGACATCATAATTTAGCCAATCAGCACAAGAAAACAAATTAGTTTTAGTTGTCTTCTCCGTGTGCATCTGTGCAGAAATCTGCGTTGATTCACATTCTGGAGAGGAATCTTCAATTCTGGGGCAAATCACGAACGCCTGTTTTCCCTTTTGAACCTCTTTGCTAATAAATTCAAACATTTTGTCCTCACTTTTTTTAGTAATGATTTTAGTAATAACTTTTTTTCTGCCTTGTGGCATTTCATTTAAAATAGACAAATCCAAATCTCCATACATTGCTAAAGCTAAAGTGCGTGGAATAGGAGTGGCTGTCATTGATAACAAGTGCGGGCAAAACATGGATTCAGACGGATTTACGCTGATATTCCCTGTTGATCCATGTAGCAGAAGCGAGCGTTGATTAACGCCAAATCTATGTTGTTCATCAATAATTACAAAGCCCAAGTTGCTAAAAACGATGTTTTTTTGGATTAAAGCATGAGTTCCAATGGCAAACCAAGGTGTACCCTTGCCGAGACTTTCGCTTAGATAATCCTTAGAAACCTTACCCTCTAAAAAACCATCTTTAATTCTAACACCTTCGGAAGTTAATAAAGCAATTTTTATTTGAAACTTATCCAGAAATTTAATTGCCGTATTGAAATGCTGTTTAGCCAAAACTTCTGTAGGCGCCATAAAAGCTACTTGATAGTTGTTTTTTAAAAATAAAGAAGCAACTGCTAAAGCAACAATTGTTTTACCAGAACCAACATCTCCTTCTAAGAGTCGATTCATTGGCCTGCCCGAAGAAATATCTTGCATTATTTCTCAAATTGCTTGACGTTGACAGTGAGTTAATGTAAAAGGCAAAGAGTTAATAAATTCTTTTATAGCTTCAATGTCTTTATCTATTATTGGAGCTTTAAATTGAGACAGTTGATTTTTTAAATTAAGTAAATGGAGCTGAACTAAAAGCATTTCTTCAAAAACAAATCTATTTTTTGCTTGCTGAGCTAATTCGTAAGAATCAGGAAAGTGCATTTCTCACAACGCTGTTTTAATATCTAATAAATTGTGGCGGGCTCTCACCTCTTCGGGCAGAGACTCGGGAATTTTATTAGCAAACATTTTTAAAAGTATCTTGATATAAGAACGTAACATTTTCGAGGTAATACCTTGAGTTTCAGAATAGATTGGCACTAACCTGCCTGTATGTTTTAATTGTTGAATATCAAGATCTTTGTCTTGAGTAATAATTTCAAAAGCCGGGTTTTGAAGTACTAATTTTTTTCCTTCCTTTTTGGTTTTTCCTGAAATTGCCAAAGTCAAGCCCTTTTTTAGGGTTTTTAATAAATAGGGCTGGTTAAATCAAAGAAGATTAATTGTGCCTGTCTCGTCTTCAGCTGTTGCTTGAATTAAAGTCATATGGCGTCGCGGTGTACGATATCCGGAAATTTTTGTAATAGTAGCTATTATGGTGGCAGTTTCTTCTTCTTGCAGCTCTCCAATTGATTTAATATGAGTAAAGTCTTGGTAACGAAAAGGAAAGTAAAATAATAAATCCCTCAATGTTCTAATATTGAGTTTTTTTAAACGCTCTTCATAATATTCACCAATACCCTTTAAACTACTAATGGGATCATCAAGAGTTAAATTAGTTGCCATAATAAAAGTTTATAGGAATATTATAGCATAAAATAAGTAAGAGAGTAAAGATAAAACCCGGCACGACATTTTGTCGTGCCGGGTTGCGCCTTCTTCTTATTTTATCTAATTCTCATTTTATTAATTTTCCTTTGGACTGATTTTTCTTTAAATTTATCTACTAACTGTTTACCATAAGCAGTCTTATTGACACAATATCAAATACCTCCAGAAGAGACGCCGCTAATACCAATGATAATTCACAAAGTTTCTCAAGCGCCAGTTCTGATTGTAGCGGCACCAGCAACAGCGCTATAGGTGACAGTAGTAGAATCAGTTACTGGGTCAGCATTGTCAGCTTTAACTTCAGCAACGTTAGTGACAGCAAATAAATTTGTAGGTGTTTGGGCAATAGCATAAAAAGTTACCACTCTTGATGCTCCTGGTTCTAAATTACCCAAATTAAGGCCAGTAACAGAGATTCCATCTTGAGCACTATTGCTATCAATTTTTGTACTCCCAACGTAATAGGAAAGTTCAGCAGGCAATGTTTCCTTGACAATAACATTATAGGCTGTTTTATTAGAAATATTGTTAATTTGAAGATAGAACTCAACAACATTACCGCTTGTTACTTTCACTACTTTAGCATAATTTCTTTCACCATTAGTAATATTTCTGCCAAGTTTAGTTAGGGTTAATAGTTGATCAGATGTCGGAGCTACAACATTTAAAGTTACAGAGTCAGAAACATATTGACCATTAGTACCTAAACAATTGAGAGTATAGGTGGTTGTTTGTGAAGGAGCAGTTTGCTCGGAACCGCTGGGATTGCGATATCCGTTAAAATTGCTGCTTAAAGAACTGGAGGCAGTGCAAGAAGAAATATTAGTGCCGCTTCAACTTAAAATTGCTGTTTGACCTTGGGTAATTGTTGATGGATAGACACTTAAATCGATAATTGGATAAAGCTCTCTTACTGTGATATTGGTATAAGCTGTGGCGTAATTGCCGCTACTATTGTAACAAGTAATATAGTAGCTGCTTGAAGTACTAGGATAAACATTCTCTGATCCATAAACATTCTTATTGCCAGATCAAGCACCTGAAGCTTGACAATAAGAAGCATTGGTTGAAGTTCAGGTTAAAGTCGAGACTTGGCCTTTATCAATAAGACTAGGATTGGCGTTTATAGTGACAGTGGGAACTGTATCATTAACAGTAATAGTCACTGAATCAGAAGCTGAACCCCCATCTCCATAGCAAGTTAAAGTATAAGTTGTTGTTTTGTCCGGGGTAGCAGTAAAACTGCCTGAAGTTGGGCCATGATCACCGCTTCAACCGCCCGAAGCATTACAATAAGAAGCATTGGTTGAAGTTCAAGTTAAAGTTGAAGATTGCCCTTTATTGATAATTTCTGGATTAGCTTTAAGATCTACAGTTGGCGCAGCAGGAGATTTACAATTATTTTGGCAAGAGCTTAAGTCATTATATTGACCGTTCGTATCTGCTAAACATTGCCAAGTTTGCGTATTGCAAGAATACTTTGTTTGAGGCACTTGACAGCTGCTTTGGCAGCTTGAAAGATCAGTATATTGTCCAGCAGAGTTTACGTAACATTGCCCAGTACTTTGATTACAAGAATATCTTGTTTGAGGTTGAACAGGCGGAGTACAATAGTTGGAGCATTCGCTTAAAGAACTAAAGGTGCCGTTGGTTGTATAATAGCATTGTCCTGTTGAGTAATTACAGTTATAACCATATTGAACTGCCGGAGGCGGAGTTGATTTTTTAAGGACAGTAACAGTCACTGAATCAGAAGCTGAGCCGCCATCTCCATAGCAGGTTAAAGTATAAGTTGTTGTTTGATAAAGAGGCCCAGTGCTAAAACTACCTGAGGGACCGCCCTGTCCACTTCAGCCGCCTGAAGCTTGACAATAAGAAGCATTGGTTGAAGTTCAGGTTAAAGTTGAAGACTCACCCTCATAAACAGTTGATGGGTTGGCATTCAAATCAACTGTAGGTTTTTGAGCTTGCTGTTTTTTAGTAATAGTAACTGAGCAGGAGCTATTAGTAGTATTGCCATTACTGTCAGTTAACCTAATATAAGCAGCATAAGTGCCAGCATTATAAAAAGTTTTATAAGTACTTTGAGAAGATCCAGAGACATCACCGCTTCAAGAATAACTGTATGGTTTCACTCCGCCAGATCCATAAGCAGTAAATTTAATTTCTGTACCTTCTTCAGCAGATGAAGGATAGGCTTTGCAATAAACAGAAAGAGGACTGACTTTTTGAGTAATTGTCACGTTACAAGAGGCCTTTTTAGATTGTCCAGCATTATCTAAAACAGTGACATAAGCCGTATAAGTTCCTTTAGTATTAAATGTTTTATAAACAGTTTGAGAATAGCCTGAGACATCGCCACTTCAAGTATATTGATAAGGTTGGCTGCCACCGCTAACCGAAGCAGTAAATTTAATTTCTGTACCTTCTTCAGCAGATGAAGGATAAGCACTACAGGAAACTGACATATCCGATTGCATTAAAAATGGTCTTGTATTGCTGACTCCCAAGGTGGGATTATTTGATAAAGATAATCCAAAGGTTTTAGCATAAACCCAAATTTTACAATATTTATAATTGCTGACCCAGCTTGGAACATTTCAACTAATATTAGTGCTATCGGTTCAGCCAATAGTATTGTCATCATTTGCCAAATCTACTGAATTACCGCAGCCAAACTTTATAAGATAAACCGGAGAAGAATCGCTACCGTTTTTTGTTCAGCTAATAGTAATTTTTTGATTGGGAATAATATAACCATAAGGTATAGGAGTAGCCCTTGAAGAAAGCTCGGTATTATTATCAGTAAACCCATTAACTGTAATAGAATTGATAAAAGTAGTGCAACGCTTGGTATTATTTGGATATTTGTCAGGACAAGCGCTAGCTACACCATTATAATCAGCCACAGTTAAAGCCTGGGCCTGAAAAGCGCTAATAGTAAAAGTAGCCAAAATTGCTAAAAGCGAAATAGCCATTATTTGAATAGCCTTTTTCTTGTTTTTTTGTAAAAAGTTAAATAAAGTCATATTTTTAATCTATTAAATTGTTAATATTATAATTATAGCATATTTTTTAAAAAATGTCAAGCCCCCTGCTGAATTACTTCAGCGGGGGCAAACATTCAAAACTAAATTCAGTAAGCAATATTTTATCGAGGATCTATTTTAATACCGTCGCCTAAATAGCGAGGAATAATATGACAATGTGGACGATGAGCTATACCCGATTGAGCTGCCTCACCTTGATTAATTAGTAAATTATAACCATCAGCAACTAATTCTCTTTTTTCATCTTCAGCTATTTCTCTTACTTTTACCATAAATTTGAACCACTCCTCTGTGGGCATTTCTGAAATATTATCATAATGATTTTTAGAAAAAACCACTAAATGGCCCGGTACAATAGGTTGTGCATCATAAATAGCGATGAAATCTTTATCTTCGTAGAATTTCTTGCTAGGAATTTCTCCTTTAATAATTTTGCAAAATACACAATTATCTTTTAACATATTATTGAATAAAAATTTTAATAATTAATTAAAACTATAACAAAAAAATAAATAGATTGCAATATGGGAAACAAAGAGAATAAAGTCTCCCAAATTTTCGCTTAGCGAAAATTTGGGAGATAAATTCTTATTTTACATTAACTAACAGATATTTTCAATCTCTTACTTCTTTGCCGTCATTTAAATTAAATCTGCGGCAGGACAAATCAAATCTTAAAGCTGATTTTCCATTCTTTTTTATCTCACTTATTTTTTGAGGAGATAAAGTAATTGCTTTAGTACCTGAATTGCTAAGAACGCCGTTTCATTCTGCTATACCTTCAAAGTTAGCTGCATAGCATTTCTCAAAATCAGAGCCATCTCATTCAAGTAGTATTCTGTTGTTGCCTTGAGAAATCTCGGTTTTATCCGCTTGAAAATAATTGATTTTTGGATTTTCTTTGATTTCTGCTTCGTATTGAGGAGCAATGGGTGCATTAATAGTTTTGCTAGAAAAACTTAAGCATTGATTATTGTTTCAAGCGTGGCAATTATAATAAAGGGTGACGTGTAAAGGCATAGTTTGTTCTTTCCTTAATATTGAGAGTCCTTGAGCCGGATACCAAATAGTAATATCGTTTTTTGATAAGCTTGGAGAAAGAACATAATCAATCTGATAAGCATCAGTATGATTATTAAGATAGACTTTTAATTTAAATCCACCCTGATTATTTGAATTGCCAGTGCAATTGAATTTTACTTTTATTGCTAAAGGCTCAGTAGTTTTGACGGCTTCAAAAGCTTTTGGTGAAACAATTTCTAAATTGCAATCAACTCTTGCATCATTCTCTTTAGAAGAATTACTTTTAGAATTAGTCTGGATAGGTTGAAAACCAGCGCCAAATAAATTGTTGCTTTGAGATGGTTGAATATTAATGCTTGAAACCGAAATTGATGGCTGATTAGTCACCAATACTGGTTTAAAGGCATCAAAATTATTAGCGCTTGGAGCTATATTAAAGCTTTTAGCATTCGGCTGGCTAATTAAGCCATAGTTACTATTTGAAGAATAAACCGGAGCAAAAGAGCTGTTCAAAGAAACAGGATTGGCACTGTTTAAATTGCTGTTCAAATTCTTAACAGCAAAAGAATTATTCTGTTGAGTTAAGCTCACCGTGTTACTTTGGATCGGCGTTATAGCACTTTGGACGGGAGTAGTAACATTAATTCCAAATAAATTGGAATTTGCTATGTCTGTTTTAAAGCTTACAGGCACAAAAGCAAAAGAAAAACTTGAGACTGTAATTAATACAGTTTCTAAAAATTTTTTCATGATAAACGTTTAAAATTTATTAACTAAAATATTATAGCATATTTTTTAATAAATGTCAATACCCCGCACTGAATTAATTCAGTATTGTAATTTAAATGTAGAAATCTGCATAAATCAGCGTCTTAACAGGTGGTTATTGTCTATATTATCGTTATCGTTTCACGTCTATCGTTATCGTTTCACGTCTATCGTTATTGTTTCACGTCTATTGTGAAATGATAACGTCAATCTTGAGGTCTAAAAACCCTGATAGAAGCTATATTTT
>CAZYWI010000022.1:0-7100 GCA_964651585.1 uncultured Candidatus Saccharibacteria bacterium
ATTTTATAAATAAATCAATACCATTAAAAGCATCTTGGAGTGTGGTAAAAATTGGGCCTATTTTCATACCTTGCCTCAGATATTGAAGTCCTTCATCAACCTTTTCATTTTTAATTAAATATTCTCCTACTAATCGATAGGCAACAGTAATTTTGGGGTATTTTTTAATAAACGCTAAGAAGTTTTGATATCCTAATTTTTGATCATTTGGATTTTTTGAATGGAGTAAAATCTCGTTATAATAAAAATCAACGTCTGGTAAAGTGAGGTTTAGATTAGAAATCGCTTTCCTAATTTCTTGAGCTTTTTGAATATCGCTTTCATCTAAATTTGTTTGCCAGTTAGTTTTAGAAAGAATAAGGATAAACTGGGCAATGCGTAATTTTAAATATTTAGGATGTTGGGCTATTAGTTTTTCAATTTCATTATCTAAATAATAGTAGAGATTTTTCCTTTGTTCAGGGGTCAAATAGTTTAAATATTGGCCGCTAAAATAATCTAAATCTCCATAAATTAGGTAATCTTTGATAAAAGTGTTGGATTGATAATTTTTTTTGATGAGATTTAAACCTTTTTGTAGCTCTCCTTTTTTTATTAAAGTCTTAGCTTGTTGGGCGTTAATGGCTACAATTAAATTTTGAATGTTGAATGCATAAATTGAATAACCAATAGCAATAATGCTTATAATTATTAAGGTAACGCTTATTGGTTTAGATTTTTTATTTAAAGATAGGTTTTTGGCAAAATTAAATTTTTGAGGTTTTGCTTGAGAGCTAAGAAAGGCAAAAATCAGGGATAAAACAATTTCGCCTTCTAAGATATCAAAAAGAAACAAATTTTGAATAAAGTAGGCGGCTATAGCAAGTAATAAAATAATTTTTGGTCAAAAAGCAAAATTATCTTCAGTATCATTTTTTATCATCGCAACAAGAGCAATAAAAATAGATAGATAGGCTACGAATCCCAAAATGCCTTCAGTACTTAAAATTTCTAAAGGCATATTATGCGCTTTATCGAAGCGATTATCAGAAGGCAAGACTTGGGCGATTAAAGGATCAAAATTAGCTTGATAAGCATTCTCAAAATTTTCTGGGCCCCATCCTAATCAAGGCTTTTGAAGAAAAGATCGCCAAGCAATATTAGCTACAATTAAGCGGCTTAATGATGAATTATCAAAAGAAATTATAGAACTAAACCTTTGAAAAGGCATTATTTTTTGGACCAAGGGAGTGTTTTTGAAGGCAAAGAGAGAGACAACAGTAATAACAGCAATTAAAATAAGAACGATACTTATTTTTCTGATATTTATATGAAACAGGTTATTAATTTTTGGGTTATCTAAAAATGCTAAACTTAATAGTAAAATTGATAAAGATAAAGATCAGGCAACCATAGAACCCCTACAACCAGTGGCAAAAAGGAAAAAACTAAAAATTAGGAAAAATATCAGATAAATTATAGATTTTTTTTTATTCAAGTTTTCGATTTCTTCAAAAGCTACATAAAGGCTTAAAAAAGACATTAATAGTAGATAAACAGCCATAAAAGTAGAATTGCCACTAAATCCTAAAAATCGTCCAGGTTCGCTAGTATTATTGACAACTAAGAAGGGCAAAACTTTAATGGAGCCCAGATAGCAGATAAAACAGCTAATAAGGCTTAAAGTGGTTCATATTTTAATGAGCTTTAATCACTCATCTTTTTTACTAATAGTGCTTGAGAGAATTAAAATAAATAGAAAGAAATGAAAGAGGCCGAAGGTGCCATTCATTCTTTCGGCGCTTGATCACATACTGCGTGAGGGATCAATACTAAAAGCAGTGGAAATAAGTGTTACTGCTAAAAAAATTAATAAGGCGATATTTAATTTAGTTCATTTTGGTTTAAAATTTTTATCGCGATAAATTAAAAGCAAATAAAAAATTGTCATTAACTCCACGCAGACTCGAAAAATAATCGTTTTCGGAATAATGAATGGGAAAATACTTTGAGTTAAAACAATCATTGGAGAAATGCCAGTTAAAATAGCAAAGACGAAAATAGTTTTTTGTAGTGTGGTAGTGCTCATATTGATATTTGTTTAATTAATTCGTTTTTATTGCTCTTCAAAAAATTCTTTAAGTCTATTAGCAGCTGGATGCTCTCTAAGCTTTTTTAAAGCCTTCATTTCTATTTGCCGAATTCTTTCGCGGGTTACTTTAAAAGCTGCTCCCACTTCTTCTAAGGTATGAGGAACCCCATCTTCTAAACCAAAACGCATTTTAAGTACTTTTTGCTCTCTTGGTGTTAAATCTTTTAAAATATTATCAAGTTGCTCTTGAATAAGATTATAAGATGCGGCTTTTTCTGGAGATAAAGCATTTTCATCCTTTACTATATCTTTTAGAGTGCCACTTTCTTCTTCATCTGTTAATGGTTGATCTAATGATAAAGTATCTTGAGCAATTTTATCTAAGTATCTAACTTCATCAGGCGATAGGCCTAATTCCATAGCAATTTCTTCCGTTGATGGTTCGCGACCAAATACTTCCATCAAGTTTTTCTTAGCTTTATTGTATCTTGATAAAACCTCAACAATGTGGACGGGAATCCTAATAGTTCTGGATCTATCAGCAATGGCCCGAGAAATGCCTTGGCGAATTCATCAAGTTGCATAAGTAGAAAATTTATAGCCTTTACGATAATCAAATTTTGAAATTGCTTTTGCTAGGCCAAAGTTACCTTCTTGAATTAAATCTAAGAAAGTAAGGGTATGCGATTGATGAACGAATCTTTTAGCAATGCTTACTACCAATCTTAGGTTGGCTTCCATCATTCTTTTTTTTGCCGCTTCATCTCCTTTCAGTAGTCGCATATAAATATCTTTTTCTTCTTTGGGTGTTAAAAGCGGATATTTTGCAATTTCTCTTAGATAAGCCTTAATATTATCAGGAGCATCTTTTCATTCTTCAGGGTTGGTATCTTTTAACATTTCATCAACGCTAATTTCTTCAGAAGTATCTAAGAGATCAATATTTTTAGTTAATTGAATATCTGCTTCATTCAGTTTATCAAAAATTTTATCTATTGCCTTGATATTATATTCGGGGTATGGAATAAAAGACAAAATTTCACTAAAAGTAATAAATTTTCTTTCCATACCTCTCTTTAATAGTTCATTAATAATATAATTTAATTCTTTTTCAGAAATTTTCTTTCTTATTGTTTGTTTTTCTCTTAAATTATCATATTTTTTTATTTTTTTAAGTATTTTCTTAAGTAGCGATTTTTTTATCTCCTTTTGAGAGCCTTTATTTTTTTGTTTTTGCTGTTTATTCTGGTGTTGTTCTTTTTTTGTTTTATTATTTTTTCTTTGTTTTTTTAACTTCTCCTTACTTTTCTCTTTTTTTTGTTTTGCCATAGTTGATTTTATTTTTAATTTATTTTTGTAACGAAATTTCTTTGGATAAATTAACAAATTCTTGTAATAATTGGTCCAATTTTTCTTTATTTTGATTTGTTTCGCATTCCTTTATTTGATTTTGTAAAACAATAAGCCGATTTTTTATATATTCTTGTTTGAGATAAGAAGCACAGGATTCCATTTCTTCTTTTAGTAGAGCATCACTTTGTGTTTTGTCCGATGCTTTGGTAGCTAAGAGCCATAAATAGTTAATTTTATTGATATCATCATCGTCGAGTATAGTTTTGATACTTGATAGCTCTGGTGAATCTAAAAGCTTTTCATTTTCTTTGTTTGAGATAAAATTAATAATATTTTGATACTGAAAAGGGAAATAGTTTTGGTATTCAAAAATTAAATCTCTGAGTAAGTCTTTATGAAGTAAGTATTGTGACAAAAGTTTTTCTGCTAATATTTCTTGACGGGTTTTTAATGAAGTTTCTAATATCTCTTCATCTTTTTCTTCTGTTTGCTGCGGTAATGGCTGATTTTTAGCGGCGTGATTAATGGTTTTCAGTGCTTCATCAATAACTTCTATCTTTGTATTCAATAAGGTAGCAGTTTTTTCTATCCAAAAAGATCTTTCCATAATATTGTTTTTAAGATAATTAATTTTAGGCAAAAAATAGTTAAGAAAAGCGTTTTTTCCTTTTTGAGAATTGAGATCGTATAGATTTTGTCCTCGTTCAAAATAAAATTCCATAATTGGTTTTGTATTTTTTAGAGCTTCAGAAAGGGTGTTAGGATATAAAGTAAGGTACTCTGAAAAATCTTTAGCCGTTTTTAAATTAATAATTTTTAAATTGAAATCTGAGGATAGGGCAAGTTCAACGGCACGCTCGGTTGCTACTTGTCCCGCTTCGTCATTATCAAAACCAAAGACTAAAGTATTAGTATATCTTTTGAGTAAGTCTAAATGATGATTTGTAAGCGCAGTCCCTAAAGTAGCAACAACATTTTTAGCTCCTTCTTGATGACAAGAAAGTGCATCCATTGCTCCCTCAACTATTATGGCTTCATTAGCTTCTATAATATACTGCTTAGTAATATTTAGCATATAAAGGATTTTACTTTTGTCATAAACTAATGTTTGAGGAGAATTTATATATTTACCTATTTCTTCAATATTTTTGATTGTTTTAAGTTGAGATTGATTTTCGCCAATAAATATTCTACCGCTAAACCCTAATATTTCACCTGAAATTCCAAATATCGGAAACATAATGCGGCTCCTAAATCTATCATAAAAACTCGTTGGATTTAAAGTGTCGGCATTCTGGATGTTAATAAACTCGTTTTTTCTAATAACAAGTCCAGTTTTCTCTATCTCTGAGAGTTTATAATGCTCAGAGAGTAGATATTGAAGTAGCAGCTGTCATTCATCAGGCGCAAACCCTATTCTAAATATTCTAAGTGTTTCGTTATTAAGACCTCTTTTTTTTAAATAATCTATAACTTCTGGGTGATTTTTTAGATTATTTTCATAAAACTTTAAGGCCTTTTCTTGTATTTCAAAAATCATTTTTTTAGCCGAATCTAATTCCTTATTAAATTTTGGTAGCTCAACCCCAGCTTTATTAGCCAAAACTTTTAAAGCAGAGGGAAAATCTAAGTTTTCGATTTTCATTACGAAGGTAAAGATATCTCCCGAAAAACCGCAGCCAAAACAATGAGCTATTTGTCGGGAAGGAGAAACATAAAAAGATGGAGTTTTTTCTTTATGGAATGGACAAAGTGCTCTGTAATTTACTCCAACTTTTTGTAATTTAATATAACTTCCAACGACGTCTACAATATTTAATTTTTGTTTTATCTCTTCTTTAGGATCTAGCATTATTATAATTTAAATTATAGTTTTAATAAAATTAATAATTTTTGGCATAAAAATAATAAAGCCAATAGTGGCTGCTCCCAAAGAAGCAATGGCTAAACTGCCAGCCATTAGATCTTTGATATGTCCTACCTGCTCATTAATTTCTGGATGAAATAAGTCTAAAAAATGTTCCAAACTAGTGTTAAAAAGCTCTAAGGCTAAAATGGCGCTAATCATTATAAGAATAAAAAATCATTCCGTTTTTGAAATATGTAAAAACAACCCCAGTATAATTACTATTGCTGCTATTATGACCATAATAGTAAGGTTTTGCTCTATTCCGAAGCAATATTTTATGCCATTTCAGGCATATTTTCAGCTTTTTCAAAAATCAGCATACCATTTATTCATAGTGAGGTATTATTTAAGTAAGTCTTTATTATTAATAAGGCGCTGAGCTGTTAAATTTCATTTTAAAAGAGGCTCATTAATGAGATGAATTACGATTTCTTTTTTTGTGAAGCCTGCTTTTTCTAGTTTTTTAATTACATCAAGCCCCATTTTTACATATTTTTCTTTTAGTGATTTTATCTCATTGTCTAAAGCATCAAGATATTTTGGTATTAATCCCATTATTACTTGAAAATCATTAGCAATAAGTGAAAGATAGGTGCCGTATTGATTATATTGTGCAAGATTAACAGCTAAGCCGTCATAATTATTTTGTAAATATTTTTGAACTTCTTCCGTGGAGGTCAAATTATTACTGCCATAGAAAGCAAGAATCTCATTTTTTAATCGCTCTGTAAAATTATCTAACAGTTCTTTTGCCGATCGGGGTGCGTTTTTCTTTGTGGTACTATTTCGCTCTAATAAGTATTGAATATTATGCAGATATTCATGTTGGACTGCAGCAGTATGTTTTTGAAGATCATCTGGCATATTTTTAATTGCAGCATTATTAATAATATTTAAACCATGGTATAAAGTGCCTTTGGTGGTGGTGGTTTTAGGAACTACAAACCCTAATTTATTAGTTGGGTCATAAGATTTTGAAAGAAATTTAGTAAAATTTTTTAAGTCTTCTTGGGTGTTAAATTTGATGGCTATTGAAATTGGAGTCAAAGAGACCTCGGGTTTTTCTTTAAATTTACCTTTATAATGGAATACTTTTTCGAATCATTTATCATCATTAAGATCAAAATCTGTTTTAATTTCTTGAATAACAGAGAAGTTTTGGTAAAATTTATCATGAATTTCTTTTAAATAATCTATTGTTGCTTGATATTGGCATTGCTTCTGATATTTTATTAGCAATAATGACAATGAATATTCGTTGGCATTTTCTTCTTTACTAAAGCGATTTATTAAATTATCAAAATAATCCTCTATAAGTAATTTTTCTTTAATTAGTTTTTCTTTTAATTCTTTCAACTTTGCCTCTCTAAGTTGGTGGTTATTTTTTGTATTTTCTAATATTTGATTTAATTCTTCTGATCCATTTCTAAAGCGAGTCAATTGATATTCTTTTGTCTCTGCGGTAGAAAGCGAGTTTTCTTTTGATGGCTGGGAAAAGTTCGGCATAAAATATTAATTTTAAAATATAAATAATTTTTAAATACTACTCTAAAAATATTATTCTATTTATAGCGGTGGGGGTGAGATTCGAACTCACGGTCGCTTTAGACGACACCTGTTTTCAAGACAGGCCCTTTCAACCACTCAGGCACCCCACCATTTTAGAACGAAGCTTAACTTGCATTTTGTAATGTTTCTTAAGCTAATTATTGTAGCTCTTACTCTAATTGCTTTTCTTCTTCATTTACTCAGTCAGAATATTTTTCT
>CAZYWI010000023.1:0-6849 GCA_964651585.1 uncultured Candidatus Saccharibacteria bacterium
AATTAAAATTGGCGTAAGACCACCAGATAAAGAAGACTCGGTTTACAGTTTAAAAGCCGGAAATTTTGTTCTGGAAAAAATTTCCGTACAAAATCAAAAAAAGTTGATAGATACTTTCCCGCTTATTTATCAAAAGCTATGGCATTGAATTAAAGAGTGTTAACTAAATTAAAAAGATATAATTTCTCTTGTTTTTTTCACTAATTTGAGATATAATTATTACAAGTATTATAATAAAAATTTGAAAAACGGGGTGTGGTGTAATGGTTAACATGTATGCTTTGGGAGCATAAGACTTCCGGTTCGAGTCCGGACACCCCGACTATTTAAACATATGAATAGATTGTTGCACAATTCCATTCTAAACATAGTTTGTAGAATACTAATATCAATCAGTTTTGCGATTATCTGAATATTAATTAGTAGAGCTTTCGGACCCGAAGGCAAAGGTATATTTACCCTACTTTATTTTATTCCTCTCCTGGCATTTAACCTGGGTAATTTTGGTATAGTCAATGCTAACGTCTATTATATAGCAAAGGATAAATCAACACTCAATAAGGTCTTATATAATTCACTAATAGAGGGTTTATTCTTGGGAGGATTGTTTATCTGTATTTTTTTTGTCATAGCCAAAATATGCCCTACGTGATTATACGGTGATCTCGATAACTATTATATTTGATTAATTTTATTAACTATTCCTTTTACTTTCTGAGAAAGATTCACCCAGAGTATCTATATGGGAAAGCAAGAATTCAAGTTTTTCAATATTGCTACTTTATTAAACAAATTATGCATTATAGCTCTGCTTATTATCCAAATATATGTTTGAAAAACGCCTCTTGCCTACATAGCTTTGACTTATACTATATTGACTATAATATTACCCGTTATTTTTATGTTTCATCTTGCTCATAATCAACAAAATACTTGAGCATTTGACTGAAATTTTTTTAAAAATACTGTGAATTTTGGATTGAGAGCGTTTATAAGTGGCCTCTTGGGTTTCCTTACAATTAGATCTGACATTTTTATAATAAACGCCTTAAGAAATCTTAATGATGTGGGATTATATTCTTTAGCTGTCAATTTTACAGATGAAATATTTTTAATAGCTTCATCTATATCTTTGGTTTTATTTCCTCACATTAGTGAAAACCAAAATCAGTCGTTAGAAACCACTTTAAAAGTCACCAGAACATTATCATTGTTCTTAATCATTATCTTAACCATTGCAATGATTTGTGCCAAACCAATAATATTATATTTATTTGGTAATAATTTTGCTGATAGTATAAAGCCCTTTTATATTTTATCTATTGCTATCTATTTTTTGTCATTGTGTACTATTCTATCGCAGTTTTTCGCTTCTAAAGAATTTCCCTGAAAAGCTGTCCTGGCGTGAATACCTGGACTATTAATTAATATTGTCCTCAATCTCATTTGAATACCACACTATGGTATAATAGCCGCAGCTGCATCTTCATTATTAGCATATTTTCTAACATTTATTTTCTATTATCTACTTTTACAAAATTACGAAAATATCGCAATTCAGGATGTTTTAATACCCAAAAAATTAGAAATAATAAATCTTAAAAATCATATCGCTGATCGATTAAAAAATAAAAATGGCAAATAATTATTTGGATATTTTAGAATTTATTCAAAATAATAATCGATTTTTCGATGCCCAAAACAATGTCTTGAGAGTTTTACTCTGATATAAATTAGTTTATCAAACGCTACGAGCCGAGAAAGTACCTATTTACAAAATTTGATTTTTTATTTTTCAAGGTTTATTGGCTTCACAATTTTTAACTTATTGAAAATGATGACCAAAATGCTTAACTATTAAAAGAAGTAAAGTAGATAACCATTGCTCTAAAAAATTTTTAGAGCATATTTTTCAAGATAAACCCATTAACCCGGTTTTGCTATTTAATAAACCATTCTTTTATCTGCCAGAAAAAGATACTCCATGAGGATTCAAATATTACTCTTTCTATGATCTTGTATATTTGATACAAAGCATTATAATAAAAGATCAATATTATGCTAAGCAATTAATTAGAGATAACGATACAATTATAGATGCCGGAGCTTTAATCGGGGATTTTTCTTGCTATGTTAACTACTTATATCCCAAAGCTAAAATTTATGCCTTTGAGCCTTCTCCAATGGTTTTTAAGCTCTTAAAACAAAACACTGAGATCAGGACAAATAATATATTCTGCTTTAATCAGGCCTTAAGCAATAAAAATGGCGAAGCAGAGCTCAATGTTAGTAAAGATATTACCTTGTGAGGTGGTGACAATTTGAAAGAAAGTAAGATTAGAAAGCAAAAAAATCAAAACCATTTAAAACAAGAGCGTATTACCACAATAACAATTGACAGTTTTATTCAGCAAAATAAGCTGGTAAATGTCAATTTTATTAAAATTGATACGGAGGGCTTTGAAAAAGAAATTCTTGAAGGTGCGGTTCAAACTATTAGAAATTTTTCTCCTACAATTGTCTGTTCTGCCTATCATATTCAAAATGATGATGTTAATATACCAAAATTAGTATTGTCAATAAACCCAAAATATAAATATCACTTAGCAAAAAGTCCGGAAAAAGATTTACTATTTCAAATATCATAAAGCTAATTTTTCAATAATCTTAAACATTATTTGAAATAGTAACACATAAATTAATTTAAAATGAAAATATTATTTATTACTCAGAATTTTCCGCCGGATATGGGCGGAGCAGCAATTAGAGCCAGCGGTATAGTTCATCATCTTGCTTCCTTTGGTCATCAAGTTGTAGTCCTCTGTGCTAATCCAGTATATCCAAGGGGTAAAATTTTTGATGGCTATAAAAACAAATGAATTCAAAAAGAAGAAAATAAAGAGTATACTATTTACCGTACTTGGATCTGGCCTGCTAAACCCAAATCTCATGCTGTCAAAAGAATATTTTCATATATAAGCTTCATGATTTCAGCTACTATAGCTGCAATGAGATTACCTAAGCAAGATATCGTTATTGCTACTTCTCCTTCGCTATTTGCGCCCTTAATAGGCATCGCGGTTAAAAACAGACAGCATATTCCACTATATCTTGATATCGCTGATATTTGGCCTGAATCAGCAAATGCCACGGGATTTATGAAAAAAGGAATAGCTTTCAAATTAGCAGAACAACTGGAATCATTTGTTTATAATCATTGTGATTATTTTGTACCTGCAGCCCTAGGTACACAGCAATATTTAATAAACAGAGGGATTCCTGAATATAAAATGTGTCTTACTCGAGATGCCGCAGATTTAGATATATTTACAAATATCGACCCCAGCAGTATAATAGAGAAATATAATTTAAAAAATAAATTTGTCGTTGGCTATTCTGGTTTATTAGGATTTGCACAATACCCTCAAATAATCGTAGAAGCCGCAAACGTCTTAAAAAATAACGAAAATATAATTTTTTTAGTAGTAGGGGAGGGTGGTTTAAGAAAAGAGACAGAAGATTTAGCACAAAAATATAAATTAAACAATATAATTTTTGTCGGTGAAAAACCAAGAGCAGAAATGCCTTATTATATCAACGCTTTTTCTTGCTGCTTGATTCCTTATAAAAATACCCCCTTATTTACAAGAACGGTGCCAAGCAAATTAGCTGATTATTTAGCTGCTGGCAAGCCAATAATTATTAATTTAGAGGGGCTTGCCTCTAGTATTATTCAGGAAGCAAAAGCAGGGCTAGTAGCAAAAGCAGATGATGGCGCTGATCTAGCAGAAAAAATATTATATTTATATCATCATCCTGAAATTGCTAAACAAATGGGGGAAAATGGCAGAAAATATGCTGAACAATATTATGATAGAGCAAAAATTGTAAAAAACTTGGAAACATTTTTAATAAAAACATCTGCGGAAAGTAACTCTCATAATAGTAAATCTCATGCCTAACACATACAACTTTGATATCAAATTTTTGAAACGACTTTTGGACAAAGTAATTGGATTACGCTTTTACTTGTCTGATTTGTGTTTATATTGTTTTTGATGCGAGATCATTTCACCACGGTATTTTTCCTCAAACCAGCTATAAAAAGCCCCAAAAATTCAACTTTTCAACTGATTTCATGCGTTTTCTTTTAAACTGTCGTTTTGAACTTTAATTTTTTGAAATACTTTAATAGGACTGGATTTTTCTTTAGGATATTCTTCAGTAGGAAGTAAAAGCGCTAAATTGCCGAGTTCATGCTTGAAATATAAAATTGAATATTTAGTACATTCATTGAGGCCTTTAGGTAAAATAATATGCCCTTTTTTATAATTTAAATTAGTAATTTTATTTGACAGCCCCTCGGCAATTTTATCTAAATCCTTTTGAGAATATTCTAAATTATGCGCGAATTTATTGAGATCAACTAAATATGGAGGCCATTGATCCTCACTAATTTCCTCATAATCTTTTAAGAGATCCTCTTCAACTTCCTGGTTATTTTTCTTTTTTTCACTCTTAAAAATATTTTTTATTAATTTTTCTCTCATATTGAGTATTTTAGTTTATTATGTTTTTTTATTCTCTCGTTATACTGTAAATGTAAGATCGCGAACTCGGCCTAAAGCAGCAGCTTTTTCTTTAAAAGAAAGAATGTTTGTTTTAGAAATAGCCTTACTAATGATATCTAAACTCTTGTCATAAGTTTCTCTATCAACTGGATAGGGAACATTATCTTTGCCTCCAAAAGCAAACGAATAACGAGCTGGGTCTTCATAAGATGGTTTGGCTCCATAAATCATTTCCGCGACTAAACTTAAAGCCCTAATTGTTCTTGGCCCAACTCCCTCAACTAAAAGAAGCTTCGTAAAATCATCTGGCTGCACAATTGAAAGATTATTAAAATTTTTGAGTAAAACTTTGCTAGTAAAATTAATTTTTTCTACTGGATGTGAATAAAACTCACGGTTCTCTAAATATAAACTTTTAAAACTTGCCTGGGGGTTATTATAATCCTGCAAGACTTCTAAATCGTGTAAAAGCGAGTTATGATGCTCTAATAATTTTAAACTGACCTTTTTATTTTCTTGGCTTTGCTGACTTGTTAAGTTGAGAATATGGGGTAATCTAAGTTGCGACATAATTCCTTGGTGAGGTTCTTCTGTAAAATCTAAAACTCTTTCTCCTAATCAGTGATACCTGCGAGCTTTCATTAGCTCTGTATTCATGCCCTGCTGAATTACTGCCCAGGAGCCTTGTTTAGTAAATAAAAAGCTATGATGATAAATTTGAAATCCGTCTTGAATCAAACTCGAATCAACCTTTGCAGTTAATCTACTGGCCCTCACTAAATTTTTAGCTTGAGCAAAACTAAACCCAATTTTTTCGCTTTTTTGTAAGATATCATTGGGGGTTTTTCTTGAAGTTTTGCCTTTGCCTCCGCAAACAAAAATACCTAAATCTTCTTCAATGTCACGCAAACCCACTTTTAAGGCTCCTAAAGTTGTAGTAGTCAGACCTGACGCATTTCAATCAAACGCCAAAATTGTTCCAAATGACTGAAATCAAACAGGATCAGCCAATCTTTTCAATAGCTCTTCCTCACCAAATTCCTCAACAATAGCAATCGAAATTAATCGCGCTAATTTAGTCATTCTTTCGAATAATCAACGTGGGCATTTTCCATAATCTAAACCAAAAGTAGCAATTCCAGTACGCATATATTAAATTTAAATTCTTGTTAGAACCATCTGATAAATTCAACCTGTTCAGATGATTTTATTATATCATATTTTCCATCATTTATGCAAAGTATTTTAGGGTAATAAAAAGATAAATAATTAGTCATACATTTTACAGCTTCATCGCCTAACATCTCCCATTTAGGAAAAACCACATGGCCTCTATAAATAAACGCAACCCGGAAAATCATATTGTGTTCGTAATTTTATAGATTAACATTATATTGGGTATTACACTTGTTTTTTTTGAAATTTTTTGCTAAAATAAAATCATCAACAATAATTTAGCCCAGGTGCTGGAATCGGTAGACAGCCGAGACTTAAAATCTTGTGGGAGTTTCTCCCGTGTGGGTTCGAGTCCCACCCTGGGCACAAGCAAACAAAAAATTCGATAGCAAATATCAAAAGACAAAACAACAAAGAACATGTTAAAAATCAAATATTAAAATAACTAAACAAAAAAGTTAAAATTATTAAAACTTGCAAAAAATAAATTTTCAATCTAAACCACTACGACAAAAACAAAATCAGCCAACAAAATCAGAAAAAGAAATTATATGGAAACAAATGTTGGTAAAAACAGAGCGCATTACTGATGATCTTGGCAAGGGGATTGATAAAAATATTAAAAAACCTGTCGCGGCTTTTTTGCTTCACGGGTTTACCACCAGCGGCTCTTGCGAAGGCCATATAGCTAAAAATGACAAGACACAATTTGGTATTCCATATCCATGAATCGAAGTTTATGCACCAGCGCCAAAAAATTGAAGAAAAGCAAAAAATGGTCAAAAAATTCATTTGGAGCAAGAATGAAAACTCAAAAATTTAAGACAACAAAATAAAATTACTATTTTGCTTCAAGAATTTTATAAAAAACGAAAAACACCGCCAGACGCGCGTCTTGTCTTGGAAAGTATTGGCATTTTTGGAGGATTTCGAGTTCAAAGCTTTGGTGCTAAAACAATAGCTGCACTTCCTCAAAAAGAGAAAAAACAAAAACTATCACTTTATCGCAAAGAAATGAACGATTTTGCTAAATTTTTAAAAGACAAATATTTTGCTAGAGAATAAGCAACTCTAAATTAGTTAATGCCAGAGATAGCAAAAG
>CAZYWI010000024.1:0-6735 GCA_964651585.1 uncultured Candidatus Saccharibacteria bacterium
TAAATTAATTTTTTCGTCTAAAAAATAATACGATATAATTAAAGCAAATTTTTCAAAAAAAATCAATGATTATAATTTTATTATAACATTTAGTTAATTTTTACATTTATATAAACAGTTATTAAAATCAGCTAAGTAATAAAAGCGCCTTCTTAATAATTTGTACGTACGGTTGTACTGTCATATAAACCGACATTATATTTGACATAAATAAATTATTTTGTTATGATTGTTGCATAATTAAAGGCCAAATATAAGCTATAAAATTATTAATATTTTAATATGGAAAATTTCGATCAAGAAAAAAATAACCCATCTCACCATGAGGAAACAAATAAAACGGAGCAAAAACGCGAGAAAACAGTAATGACAGTAGAAGAAAAGAAAGAGATAATAGATTACCTATGCGGCCCCGAAGGTGAATCTACGCTTTTATATGTTTATGCAACACACCTAGGTAAAGCCCCGGAAAGTGTAGAAGAGGTAAAAGAACATGTTTTAAAGTGCGGACATTGTTTATATGCAGCATTTTTGCGAAAACGCGCTAAAGATAACAAAATATTTATTAACGAGAACCATAATGGTTAAAATATAGCAATTTTATCTCTTACTAAAAAATTGACAATAAAAATAATTTTTCGAATTATCACTAATTGTTCTCAAATTTTGTCTGTATCTTATCTACATTAATCCGCACCCAGCGAGAATTCGCAACCACAATATTTTTGGCGATAAATACCATATTTTTTAGCAAGTTCAATTGAATTTTTGTGGGATAGATAAGAATCCAAAGGCAAATCAAGAAAGTTAATATTATAATTCCGACATAACTCTCGAGCTGTTTGGATAATAAAAGTTGTATTTTTATATAAATTCACCTGCAATGTAGAAGCAAAATATAAAAATTGATGTTTTTTAGCATAAACTATTGAACTGTCCAAGCGATAATAAAAACATTGCAAACAACGATCGCTATTTTCTAAATATGTTTCTGGGGCGTCTTTTAAAGACCCTTTTAAAAAATTTAGCCATTTGTTATGGTCATCTTCTCCTTCTAAAAACGGGAGATCATAAATTTTGCTTATTTCTGCTACGGCACTTTTTCTTTTTTGATATTCTTCGCGAGGAAAAATGTTGGGATTAAAAAAATAAAGTAAAACTTCATCCAATAGTTTTGTTTGTTTGAAATATTCAATAATTGGTAAGGCACAAGGGGCACAACAGGTATGCAATAAAATTTTCTTTTGATTAGTTATTTTATTTTTACTCATTTTTAATTTCATTTTTTATTTGTTGAATTTTACTGTTGACAAAATAAAGATTGTGAATAGTGGCTAAACGTAAATAAAGTGGTTCTTTTTGCAAAAATAAATATCTTAAATAAGCACGAGAATAGTTTTGACAAGTGAAACATTGACAATGACTATCTATTGATTTTTTATCGTATTTATATTTGCTTTGACTAATTCGGATATCATAATTTCTGCCATAAAGTTTGCCATGCCGTGCTAAGCGTGCCGGACTCACACAATCAAACATATCAACACCTCTTATAATAGCATTTTTGATATCTTCAACCGAACCGCCTAAACCCATAGTATATCGAGGTTTATTTTCTGGCGTCAAAGGTATTAAATAATCTAATAGTTTATTGGTCTGCTTCATATTATAGCCAATAGTTTCCCCGCCAAAAGCTATGCCATCAACATCTAAACTTGTGACAAATTTCAAAGAATCTTCTCTTAAATCTTGATATTTACCTCCTTGAACAATACCAAAAAACAATTTCTTCTTATTTTTATTCAGCTTCTGATGAACCTCTAATGATTTTAATAACCACTGATTAGTAAGAGCTAACGAATTTTGGATATCTTGCTTACTGCCAGAATTTTTAGAGCAATCATCAAACGCCATAACAATATCCACCCCCAAATTATGTTGAATTTCGATAGATCTTTGGGGATCAATAAAATGCTTAGAACCATCATAAGGCGATTGAAACTCTACACCATTATTGCGAATTTTTACTAATTGATTATTTCCTCTTTCGTTAAGACTTCAAATCTGAAATCCACCCGAATCACACAAAATTGGACCATTTCAGTTCATAAAATGATGAATCCCGCCAATTGTTTTAAGATAGTGATCCCCGGGAGCTAAAAATAAATGATAAGCATTAACCAAAACTATTTGAACGCCGACGCTCTTCAAATCATTAGAGTCTAAGCTTTTCAAATAGCCTTTAGTAGCTGGAGGCATAAAAACCGGAGTTTCTACGGACCCATGAAGTGTATTAAGCAAGCCGATTCGTGCTCGTGTTTTTTTTGATTTCAAAACTATCTTAAAAGTTTCCATTTTATTGAATTAACATAGCATCACCAAAACTATAAAAGCGATATTTTTTCCGAATGGCTCTCTGATAAATCCTGATAACTTCCTCAGAGGAACCAATGAACGCAGCAACCATCATTAAAGGAGTGGAACGTGGCAAATGAAAATTGGTAATAAACTCATCTACGGCTTTAAATTGATAACCAGGATAAATAAACAAATCAGTAAATCCAGAACCTGCTTTAAATTGGTTATTTTGAAAAATTGTTTCTAAGACTCTGACAGATGTTGTGCCCACTGCTATAATTTTTTTACCCTCTTTTTTGTATTGAGTCAGACATTTGGCAGTTTTTCGAGAAACCTCGAAATATTCTTTATCCATTTTATGCTCTTCGACCTTTGTTACTTTTATTGGTTTAAAAGTGCCTAAGCCAACATTTAAAGTAATATATTCTATTTTAATTCCTTTCTTTTTGAGTTGATTTAATAGCTTTTGAGTAAAATGAAACCCTGCTGTTGGTGCAGCACAGGATCCTATTTTTTTAGCATAAGCTGTTTGATAATATCTACCTTTAGTTTTATCGTAATTTTTAATATAGGGCGGCAAAGGCATCTGACCCAACTGATAAATCTTTTTCATCAAAGATAGCCCCCTACTATTAAATTTCATCATCAAATTATTAGTATCATTCTTCTTGATAATTGTCCCTTGTAACAAACACTTTTCTTGATAATAAAAGCGAATTTCTTCTTTATTCTTAACCTTCCGGCTAACCAAAATATTCCACAAATTAGAAAGAGCACTTAAATTAAATTTATTATTAACCGGACCAAGCAAAAGAATTTCTATTTTTCCTCCTGTTGGCTTTACGCCATATAACCGAGCGGGATAGACTTTAGTATTATTTAAAACTAAAACGCTGTTTTTATCTAACTCATCTCCAAGCTCATAAAATTTTTTATGATGAATCTGATGATTTTGCCTATTATAAATTAAAAGCTTGCAATGGTCCCGCGGTAAAATCGGCTTCTGACTAATTAATTTTTTAGGTAGATAATAATCAAATAAATTAATGTCCATAGATAAAAAATTAAAAGTTGATGTCAGGCCGCCCAAATTTTGTAAAATTTGGGCGGTTTTTGATATTATTATGTTAATAGTGTACTTAGTATAATTTATAAATTGTCTCGTCTAATCATGCGAGTATAACTTATTGCTTGCAAGGACATTCCCCTTGACATTTAACAGCAACACCCCGAGCTAAAGCGTAACAATCATTAGAATAGGTGTTATTATCAACGCCACAAACTGGATCTCATAACGCAATGCACATTATTGGTCTTGTTGTAGAAGTTGTGGTTGTGCTTGAACTATCAGGTATTTGGGGTAAAGAAGGAATTCCAGGCTTTTCTTCGGGCGGTAAAATAATACCTGTGTCTTGGGGGGTACACTCACCCTCATGCTTTACTTGAATATTTTTACAAGTAGCTTGACAAATATTTTCATAACTCTTATTATCAACACCACAAACTGGTTGATAAATTTCAGGGCAAACACAAGAATATTGAGGTACTGTAGTAACTGGTAATTTTGTAGTTGATGAGGTCGTCGACGATGTTGTGGTATTGGTATCAGGAATTCCTCTGACTCCAGCCGGCTCCGCAGAGCAATAAAAACCTAATTCGCTGTTTCCAGGAGCTCCAGAAAGACAAACACAATTAGTATTCGCTGGCGGTTTGTAAATTAAAGGATAATAAGCGCCCAAACTTTTTGCTACTTCTTGTTGGCTATTGGCTGCAATACATCTATCTCCGTATCAAGTACAATCCGAATTCGTAAAACACCTGCCAGGTTGAGGAGTTTTTGGCAAAGTAATCATTGATAAACAGGGCCCGTTATATTTTCAATCAACTCCTGCTTTATCAAGCTCACAGCGATTATTATAAGTTTTATTATCCACACCACAAACTGGCGAATAAACATCAGAACATGTACTCGGTGATGTTACGGGCGGAATCTTGGTGGTTACGGTTGACGAAGTTGTTGATGAAGAAGGTGAAGAAATAGTCACCATACATAATCCCTGAGTATTACATTGACATCCCAAATTTTTATCTTGCTCTTTAGTCTCGCATTTAATTCCTATGTTCTTCATATCCTCTATCATATTCTGAGGAAAACAAGCGCCATTACATAGAACACAATCACTATTCTTAAAACATTTGCCTTTCGGCGCTAACTCTTCAATGGTCTTCTGTTTAATTTGACATTGGCTATTAGAACAAACACAATCAAAATTTGGCATTTCTTTAGTAGTGCACTTAAGCCCTTCCAATAATGATTTTAGAAGGCACTGATTATTACACCAACCGCAATCACTATTCTTAGCACAATGAGTATCACTCACTGGCGGCTTAGGTAAAGTACTATTGGTCGTTGAAGAAGTCTCTTTCTCGGGAATTAGACCTTCTGCATATCTAACACACTTTCCTGTTAAATCACAATAATAAGGGCAAGGAGATGACAAAGATAAGGGTTTACTGTCTATTACGCCTACACCGAGTCAAGGACAATATTTACTTTCACAATCTCTATTAGAAGAGCATTCTTTTACAGTAATTGGCGAAGGCTTAGTTAGGCTTGGCAATAATAAATCCGCAT
Organism: uncultured Candidatus Saccharibacteria bacterium; assembly: GCA_964651585.1. Lineage (GTDB taxonomy): Bacteria > Patescibacteriota > Minisyncoccia > UBA6257 > JAKLIH01 > CAZYWI01. The sequence continues at coordinate 4,994 of CAZYWI010000024.1, forward strand.
CCTTCTCTTGTGTCGGACAAATACTCTTACAATATCCTAAAACCATTGCTGCTTTTCCTTGATATGTTAATACTTCTGGAGAAGTTAACAAACCATTCATCAGCTTGGCAATATTACACAATTGCAAACCTTCACAACATTTAGTTGGAGTATTTAAAGTACCGATGCCTACATATTTTAATATTGGTTCTCCCTCAGAAGCACATTCTTTTTTTTGATAAAAAGGCTCTGTTGTTGAGGGGGCCGAAAGTGGAGTTGTTGGAAAAAGTTGTGGGGTTTTTGGAAATACTTCTCCTTGTTTAGGCTGAGTAGTTTCTGAATAAGGAACGATGGGCACAGATGAAGTCGGAGCAGTCACGCCCGGTTTAGAAACTACTACTGGTTTTGGCGTTTCTTTAGCAAACACATAAATAGTGTTGGCTTTGATTTTTCCGTTTTGCTCAAAAGAAGCTTTTGCTAAAATTCAACCATTAACAGAAACCACATCATTAACCTCTATATTATCAAATAAGCTAGTATAAGAAAATCTATTGAAGGCACCACCTTTTGTTTTAAATATTTTCGTTTGCGAATCAACGCTAACCTCGTATAAAACTTCTGTTTTAATGGGCTGACCCAATATCTGACTTCTAAACCAAGAACCTACTTTTACAAAAGCATTCTGGAAAATCGAGGTTTTGATTATTAAAGAGTTCAGATTTTTCTCAACGACTGTGCCTTTAATGGTCATCGAAACAGGTTTAGTTGTTGTTGATGGTTTAGTTGTTGTTATCGGTTTGGTAGTAGTGACAGTTGGGTCATAATTGATAGGGTAAAATCCCTCTTTCTTTAATAAATCTGTATATTGTAAATATGTTTTTATAAAAGTGTCTAGGCTACACACCCACCCCCTCACTACTTCTGTACAAACAGGCGGTTTATTTGATTTATATACATCAAGAACAGTAATATCGAGTGTTTGTGCTATACAATTTTGAAAATCTTTTAAATTATTAAAATTATTACCTGCACATTTTCTAACTCAACTAGGGATAGGGTATACTTCAGGATCCTTACCACCATACCCAAATCAACTTATTGAGTCAGATGGCTTAGTTGTTGTTGAGGGTTTAGTTGTTGTTGAGGGTTTAGTTGGATCATAATCAGTGGGAACAAAACCTATTTTGCGCATATAATCAACGTTTTTAGCATCGCTCTTTATATAGATACCCAATAACTCACAGCCACAAGCCAGACAAGTATCCATACCCGGCTTCCTTGAATCATAAAATCCATAAATCTCAATGCCATCTTTATAGAGTTCTTCTTTAAAGCAACTCCCTGGGTCTTGAGAATAAAAACATTTATGACCTTTACCACATCCCGCTACGAAACCGAGTTGAGTAGTAAACCATATCTTTTCATTAAGATCAAGCTTGGTTGTTGGCGGTAGTGGTTGTGAATTTTGCGCTCCAGCTAAATTCATACTTAAACAAATTCCGAGAGTAATGAAAATTGCTAATAGCTTTTTTGTTCTCATAATAAATAATTATAATTATTAAATTTAAGATAATAATAGCACAAATTTTAATATTTTTCAACTTATTTTACCAAATGCTAAAGCAACTTTGCCAATCATTTTAGTGTCAATTTTACCCATGCGCTCGTATGGATAGTAATAGCTATTTATCTAAGTTATAGAGATCATGAATTTGTTGTTCTTCAGGATGAAGAGCAGGATTATAGGGGGTTTTAAGGTCCAT
>CAZYWI010000025.1:0-6520 GCA_964651585.1 uncultured Candidatus Saccharibacteria bacterium
GAATTAATTCATGAATTAATTCATGAGCTAAATTCGAGCAGGGAGGCTAAAAACCGCATATTCTCAAAACATCCGAAATCTTTAAATTGTCTTTTGGGAGTGGTATAATAAAAAAGTTGCAGTTTTATTATTTATAATCCAATGATTAATTTTATAACAAATAGCGGGACAAATAAGTTAAAAGAACGCCTATCAGAATTAGTGGGCAATAGTGATGAACTAAAATTTCTTGTTGGATTTTTTTATTTTTCTGGCCTAAAAGAGCTTTATGAGTCTTTAGTAAAAAATTCAGATGTTGTTTTGAAGATTTTAGTTGGTCTTAATGTGGATAAGTTAAATTATGAATTGGTAGAATATTCTGATAAAGAGGATAGAAAAGGAGGTTTATTTGATAAAGAGGATAGAAAAGGAGGTTTATCTAATGAAGAGATTTATAATAAATTTTTTGACTCTTTAAAAAAATCTATTAATTCCGATGATTTTGATAACAAAGATTTTTACAACCAATCAAAATTTTTTATCAATCTTATTAAAGAAGACCATTTGGTTATAAGAAAAACAGTAAAACCAAATCACGCAAAATTATATATTTTTAAATTACAGAGTAGCCAAGTGGGACGCCAAAAACTTTTTATCACTGGAAGTAGCAACCTTACTAAACCTGGTTTAGGTGATCAAGAAGAATTTAATGTTGAAATAAGCGATTACGGAGTGGAGGATGCAGAACAATATTTTGATGATTTGTGGGATAGTTCAATTAAAATTACAGAAGACGACAAACTCAAAAAAAGAATTATTGAAATTATAGAAAACGAAACATTAATAAAAGAAATTACACCTTTTGAAGCTTACGTTTTGGTGTTAAAAAATTATTTAGATTCTTTTGAAAGTAAAGAATTAGGACAATCGGTTATCCAAATTCTTGAAAAAAACGGTTATACGCCGTATAAATATCAATTAGATGCTATCGAACAAGCCTTATCAATAATTGATAAAAATAATGGGGTGATTTTAGCTGATGTTGTTGGATTAGGCAAAACGATTATTGCTTGTGCCGTCGCTAGAGAATTGAAAAAACGAGGAATAATAATCTGTCCTCCTGGAATAAAAGGGGACGAAAAAAAGAAAGATGCTGGTTGGAATATGTACAAAGATCAGTTTGGACTTTTTGATTGGGAAGTGTGGTCTTTGGGTGATTTAGATAAACTGCAAGAATTAATGGCCGGCCGACTAAATGATGTTGAAATTGTTATTATTGATGAAGCGCATCGTTTTAGAAATCAAGATACGAAAAGTTATGAATATTTAAAAAATATTTGTCGTGGAAAAATAGTTATTCTTCTTACGGCTACGCCATTCAATAATCGACCAGAAGATATTTTATCTTTATTAAAATTATTTATTAATCCCAAACAGTCAAATATTACTTTGGAAAATAATTTAGTTGATAAATTTAGATCGTTTAAAGGGGAATTTGACCGTTTGGCCTATATTGAAAAATATTATAAATCAGGAGATGAATTAAAAAGAGAAAAGGCTTATAGTTATTACAAGGCAATTTTTGGAGAGGAGTTTGATTCGGCAAAATTTATAGAAAAAATTAGAAAATATTCAAAACATCTTGCAAAACAGATTCGCGATGTTATTGAGCCAGTTACTATTCGTCGTAATAGATTAGATTTACTTAATAATCCTGATTATAAAAAAGAAGTACAAAATTTATCAAAAGTTGCTGATCCCAAAGAATGGTTTTATGAGTTAACTAAAGAGCAATCCGAATTTTATGATATGGTAATCAAACAATATTTTGCTAATCCCGAAGAGGGAGGTGTTTTTAAAGGAGCAATTTATCATCCTTTTGATTATGAGACAGAGAAAGAAAAAATCAAAGGTGATAGTTTGGAGCAATCAGAGAATTTTGAACTTTTATCCCAGCGCAATCTTTATAATTTTATGAGGCGTTTACTCGTTAAACGTTTTGAAAGTTCTTTTGGCGCTTTCGAACAGAGCATCAAGAATTTTCAAAAAATTACTAACGATGTAAAAGAATTTATTGAAAAAAATGACAAATATGTGTTAGATAGAGATTTGTTGGAAAAAATTTATACAAAAGAACCAGAAGAAATAGAGATATCCTTAGAAGAATATTCTGAAAAAATAAAAATAAAGAATGAGGTTTACCCTAAAAATTATAAAGTATATGATGTATCAAAATTTCAGCGTAAAAATGAATTTCTTCAAGATATAGATTCAGATATAAATTTATTTGAAGAAATTCTTTCTAAAATTCACGAATTAAAATTAGCCGAAGATCATAATGATGCCAAGGCAGAAAGTTTAATTAAACACCTCAAAGAGCAGCTCCGAAATGAACCGAAACGCAAAATTATTATTTTTTCCGAATATGTTGATACTGTTACTTATCTGCAAAAGATTTTAGAAAAAGAATTTTCTAATGAAATTCTGGTTATATGTGACAATCTTTCTTCGGGTATAATAGAAGAAATTAATAAAAATTTCGATGCTTCTTATCCTAAAGAAAAACAGGAAAATAAATATAAAATTTTATTAGCATCAGATAGAATTTCTGAAGGATTTAATTTAAATCGGGCGGGAATGGTAGTAAATTATGATATACCATGGAATCCAGTACGCGTTATTCAACGTGTCGGTAGAATAAACCGTATTGGGAAAAAAGTATTTGATGAACTTTATATTGTTAACTTTTTCCCAACCGAAAAAGGAGCAGAGTTAGTGAGATCTCGTGAAATTGCTTCTAATAAGATGTTTCTAATTCACAATACATTAGGGGAAGATGCTAAAATATTTGACATCGGTGAAGAACCATCGCCAGCAAAGCTTTATGAAAAAATTCAGCAAAGCCCCGATAAACTAGAAGAAGAAAGTTTTTATACAAAAATATATAAAGAATTTAACGAAATAAAAAACAAATATCCGGAACTCGTTAAATCTTTGGATAATTGTCCTTCAAGAGTTAAAGTGGCAAAAAAGTTTTCGGAAAATGAGTTGCTTGTATTTATTAAAAAAGGAAGATTGTATACTTATAGGCCAAAAATTGATGAAAAAGCAAAACATAATTATTTAGAAATTGCTTTTGAAGATGCTGTTAATAAAATTCGTTGCGATTATAACGATCGATCACTCCCATGGAGCGACAATTTTTGGAATCTATATGAAAGGGTAAAGGCTTTAAAAGAAGGGAGATCAAACATTGAAGAAAATAGTATAGAGCAAAAAGCAATTAATAATTTAAAGACACTAATTACAAAACTAAAGGGTGACGAGATGAAGGATTATAGGCGATTTATTAATATGCTACTCGAAGACATATATGAGTATGGTACTTTGCCCGATTATACTTTGCGCCGTATATCTAATTTGGAAATTAATGCCGCAGAGTCGCTAGAGAATTCTTTAAAGGAAATTGAAAAATTGAAAAATGAGCTCGGTGAAAATTATTTAGAAAAAGAAAAAGCTAAACAGAAAAATCTTAAACAAGAAATTATTGTCGCCATAGAAAATCAGAAAATATGAACTCAAAAGAAATTTTGAAATCAATAATTAATAATTTTGATATTAATAAATTTGAATTATTTTTTCGTCAAAAAAATGATAAATTGAGATTTTTTTACGAAGATTTAAACATTAAAATTGGAGATAATTCCAATGATTTCAAAGAATGTAAAAAAATAGCCGAAGGAAAACTTGATGATGGCAATTTAATCATTTATTCTTTTTTGGTTGGTAAAGCTTTAAAAGAACGTTCAGGGAAAAAATTACAATATGATTTGGGAAAGAAAATTTTAAAACAAGAAAATAGCGATGCTGGAATTTTTATTTTTTATGATGAACATGGCAATTTCCGTTTTAGTTTGATTTATACTAATTATTTAGGTAAAAAGCGTGATTTCAGCAGTTTTAAAAGATTTACTTATTTTGTTAGCCAAGATCAAACAAATAAAACATTTTTAAGCCAAATTGGCGAAGGCGATTTATCAACAATAGAAAAAATTAAAGAGGCTTTTTCTGTTGAAAAAGTAACCAAAGAATTTTATTTACAATATTACCAACTGTTTGAAAATTTAAAAAATAATTTAGAAAATAACCATTCTTTTCTTAACGAAGCTTACAGAAATGAAATAGACAAAGATAATTTTGCTAAAAAACTTCTTGGCCAGATTGTATTTCTTTATTTTATTCAAAAAAAAGGTTGGTTGGGCGTTGCTTCAGATAAGAAATGGGGAGAAGGAGACAAAAATTTTTTAACTAATTTATTTAAAGAATCACAAAATCAAGGAAAAAATTTTTTTAATGATTATCTAGAACCACTTTTTTATGATACATTAAATAAGCCTCGTCGTGATTCAGTCGATCCCAGTTATTCTCCTTATTTTAAATTACGAATTCCATTTCTAAATGGCGGACTTTTTGAACCAGAGTACGATTGGAAAAATAGCTTCATTAACTTAAACAATGATGTTTTCGCTCAAATTTTAGACACCTTTGATCATTATAATTTTACCGTAGAAGAAGAAAATCCAGACGATAAAGAAATTGCAGTTGATCCAGAAATGCTAGGTAAGGTTTTTGAAAATTTACTTCCGGAAAATTTACGCAAAGGCAAGGGCACATATTATACGCCACGCGAGATTGTTTATTATATGTGTCGTGAATCATTAATTCAGTATCTCGTTTCAAATCAGACCTTTTTTTCAGAAGAAGAAATTCGCAATTATATTCAAGCAGCCCAAGAATTAAATCAAAATGGGGTAGAAGAGATTAAAAAAAATTGGCAAAACAAAAAATTTTTATTTGATCAATGGAAAGAATTAAATAATTTATTGCAGAATATTAGAGTTTGCGATCCAGCTTGTGGCTCCGGAGCATTTTTGGTGGGAATGCTTAATGAAATTGTCAGTCTTCGTCAATTTGTTCAAATAATATTGAATGAAACAGAAAAAAACGAGTATATGTTAAGAAAAGAAACAATTCAAAACTGTCTTTACGGTGTAGATATTGATCCTGGGGCTATTGAAATTGCCAAATTACGTTTGTGGCTTTCAATTATCATTGATTATCCATTAGAATCTGTGGAACCATTACCAAACCTCGATTATCATTTAATGACAGGCAATTCTCTTATTGAAACATTCGAGGGAATTAATTTTTATGAAGAAAGCGAGGACCAAATTAAAGGAAAGCTTCCAATATCCAATGAGAGAAGTAGAAAAATTGAAGAATTAAAATCTAAAATAAACGAATATTTTAATCTTCATGATGAAGAATCTAAAAAGAAAAAACGAGAAGAAATAAATACTATCAAAGATTGGTTAATTAAAAAACCAATTGAGGAACTTGAAGAAAAATTAAAAACAGAGATTGAAATCGAAACAAGTGCTGCTCAAAATGCCTGGAACGACAAAGAAAAGCGAGAGAAATATTTAAAAGATGTTTTTATAAAAAAAGATTTAAACAAAAGACAAACTCTAAAAAAATTTTTAGACGAATTTCATAATTCTAAAAAAGAACGCCCTTTCTTTTTATGGAAGATAGAATTTATTGAAGTTTTTCAAGAAAAAGGCGGCTTTGATATCATTATTGGCAACCCGCCTTATATTCAATTGCAAAAAACTTATGATTCAAAAAATAAATACGCTGATTTATATAAAAACGAAAATTATCAAACTTTTAATAGAAGAGGCGATATTTATTGTTTGTTTTATGAAAAAGGTATTAATTTATTAAGAAATAGCGGACATCTTGCTTTTATTACCTCAAATAAATGGATGCGGGCAAAATATGGTCAAAAACTGCGAAGTTTTTTCTTAAAATACAATCCTAAAATCTTGATTGATTTAGGCCCAGCAGTATTCGAAAGCGCTACAGTTGATACCAGCATTCTAATTATTCAAAAATCTGCGAACAATCATCAATTGCGGGCAGTTACCATTAAAGAAAATAAAAAAGAAAATATTGATTTTAATATTTATCTTAAAGAAAAAGGCGTGATTTTAAGAAATTTAGGAGAGAGTGCTTGGGTTATTATTGATGATGTAGAACAAAAATTAAAAGAAAAAATTGAACGAATCGGCAAACCCCTAAAAGAGTGGGATGTAAAAATTTATTATGGTATAAAAACTGGTTTCAATGAAGCCTTTATCATTAACAGCGCCAAGAGAGAAGAAATTTTAAATAATTGTAAAGACGAGAATGAAAGAAAAAGAACCGATACGATCATCAAGAAAGTATTAAGAGGTAGAGACATTCGCAGATACTATTATGAGTGGGCAGATTTATATATAATTTTACCTTTAGAGGGTATTAATATCGATAATTACCCTGCAGTAAAAGAGCATTTATTAAAATACAAAGATCAGTTGCTTACTCGTGCAGGTGCTGGAGTAAATTATAAGTGGTATGAATTGCAAGCAGATCCATCCGCGCACATACAAGAATTTGAGAAAGAAAAATTAGTATGGCAAGAAATTGTTAGAGAACC
>CAZYWI010000026.1:0-6408 GCA_964651585.1 uncultured Candidatus Saccharibacteria bacterium
TAATTTTTCGCGGGGGCGTTGGGATTTTGGTAAGTCTTTGATTTTCATATCATATTTTGTAATTTTTTGAGTTTTTTGTTGGCTTAATCATTATTTTAATACTAACATATTTCGAGAAAAAATACAAAGGAAAAATATTTTCATTTTCAACTTTCAACTTCCATTAATTGTTGATCGTTTCGTCCCTCTAGGTCGGTTCACAGTCTCATTCTTATTCCTCTCGATAACAGGAATGTCAATATTAGTCAGTTTCGATCCGCATAAATTCGTATATCTTACTAATTGCTCGTCAAAGTAGCTTTAATACGGCGGATGCCAGCAGACGAGGATTCTTCTTTAATAATTTTAAAAGTCCCGATTTCTTTAGTATTTTTGACATGAGGGCCAGCGCAAATTTCTTTTGATCAGCCTCCAATATTATAAGTAGTCACCTTATCTGGATACTTCATCATAAAAACCCCTAAATAACCTTCCTGAAGCGCTTGCTTTAATTCTTTTTCTTCACGAGTTACCTCTAAGCCCTCTTGAATTTTTTGATTGACAAGCTCTTCTATTTTTTTAATTTCTTCTGGTGTTAATTTTCTGGGAAAGGGAAAATCTAATCTTAATTTTTCAGAGCTGATATCTGAACCTTTTTGAGTAATATTTTTATCTAGGACCTCTCTTAAAGCTTGCAACAGTAAATGAGTAGCCGTATGGAGTTTAACAATTTTTTGGTTTTCTTTGCCAATAATATCATCATTTTTTAATCCGTGGCCTCCAAATTTTTTTTCTGCCCCAATTCTCGAGATCTCTTTATGTTTTTTAAGTTCTTCTTGAAATTCTGATACATTAACCTTAATATTCCTATTTTGCATTTCTTCTAAAATCATTTCGATTGGAAAACCAAAGGTCTCAAATAGATAAAAAGCTTCTTTACCGGAAATTTCTTTCTTATTTTGATCTAACATTTTTTCTAATTCTTTTAATCCTCTTTGAAGAGTTTTAGCGAATTTTTGTTTTTCTTCGGTAAAAATTTTTAAAATTAAATCTGTATTTAAAATTTCTGGATAATAATTGCCATAGAGGTTTTGTAATATGCTTAAAAGTTCTGTCTCGAAGTTTTGTTTTAAAGATATTTGATTTTGATATTTTACAATACGACGAATTAAACGCCGTAAAATATAACCTTGCTCAACATTTGAAGGTGCAAGCCCTTCAGAAATTAAGAAAATACTAGCTTTAAAATGGTCGGCAATAATACGCCCGGCTTTTTCTTCGTAGTAAGTAGCGTTGGATTTTAAATAATCAATTAAAGGTAAGAAAGTATCAATATCAAAAATTGTTTTGTTTTGTTTTTGGCAATCGGGAAATTCAGTTATAAGTGTCATTCTTTCAAGGCCAGCACCAGTGTCAACACCCTTTATTTTTAAAGGCTCTAAACTTTTATCTTGTTTTTGATAAAATTCATTAAAAACCAAATTTCAAATTTCAATGCCTTGATTATAGATTTCTGTACAGCGTCCGCAAGGTCCCTCTTCCCCAATAGGTCCTCAAAAATTATCGTCCTGGTCGCCTAAAATAAATTGTTTTTCTTTAATGCCTAATGCTTTTCAAATCTGATAAGATTCTTCGTCGAAAGGGATTTGGTCGTTGCCTTTAAAAACTGAAATCTGTAATTTTTCTGGAGCAATTTTAAGAATTTTTGTAACAAATTCAAAAGCATAATTTATCGCCTCTTTTTTAAAGTAGCCGCCGAAAGAAAAATTACCTAACATTTCAAAAAATGTCAGGTGTTTATTATCACCTATCGAATCAATATCAATAGTTCTTAAGCATTTTTGTATAGTGGCAACGTTTTTTGTACCCAAAGGAGCGGCCAAGCCAGGATGAATATCTTTAAAGGGATCTCTTAAGCCAATAAAATATGGTCTGAATTGTTGCATTCCTGCCACTGTAAATAAAGAGCTCGAAGAAATATCTTGTGGTATTAGAGAAGCGGCAGGCACAATTTTATGGTTTTTGTTTTGAAAATATTCTAAAAATGTCTGCCTGATTTCGTTTGTTTTCATAGCAATCATTAATTAAGTTAAGGTTATCATATTATTCATTTGTTTGCAAGAGATTTGTTGTTAGTATGTTTACTTTTTGATTTAGCTTTGTTTCAGAAACCCAAAAACTATTTAAAAATATCTTTTAAGATGTTTTTAATACCATAAAGATCTATTTTAGCTTTATTCTCGTCTTTTTTAGAATTCACTTGCTTGGGAGGTATTTTTTGTTCAGATATCTTTTGTTCGTTCTTTTTTTCTTTTTTTTGCGCTTCTTGATTCATATTTACTGGTTTTTTATCATAATCAACTTGTTCTGTGAGACCTTTACTGATATTTTTGCTGTTTTTGTAATTTCTTTGGTTTTTAATTTTTGAAAAGCAGTCATCACAATATACAGGTTTTTGAGGGTCAGGATGAAAGGGCACAAAAATATCTTTGTGACACATACTACAGCGAGCTGATCAAAATTCTGTTTGGTTTTTTGCGTTTGTTTTTTGAGGCAACGCAAAATCAAGACTACTCCATTTTTTTATATAGTCTTCTACAATATTTCTTGGCGTGCTATAAAGCTTATGAGTCGTTTCGATAATTTCTTTCCTAAAGGATACAGCTGGTGTTTCTAAGGGAGGCGGTTTGCAAGCTAAAAATGGCTGAGAAGGAGTGCCATCAATCATAAGTTTTATATAGTAATAAAAAGAAGGTAAATTAATTAAATCTTGACTATTAATATAAGGAGCAAATTCTTTTTCAAGAAAAGTAGCATCTTCAACGCCAATCCGAAAAGCTATTAAGGTACCTACATTGCCAAAAATAGCATCTTTGACTGTTTTGTCAAGCTGAGAAATGTACTGATGGGCCAAGCAAAGATTTAAATTATATTTTCTTGCTTCTGATAAAATATTAGCGAATGATTCTGTTGAAAATGTTTGGAATTCATCAACATAAAGATAAAAAGGAACTCTTTGTTCTGGTGGTATATCAGCACGAGACATTGCCGCCAATTGTATTTTGGTAATGATTAAAGCACCTAAAAGCATAGTATTTTCTTCACCCATTAGACCTTTTGATAAATTAACAATTAAAATTTTCTTGTTATCCATAACTTCGCGCATATCTAATTTTGTTTCTCGTTGGCCAATAATATTTCTGATCAGGGGGTTAGAAATGAACTGGCCTACTTTATTTTGAATAGGAGCAATAGCTTCAGTTTGGAAATTAATGGTGTATTTATCAAATTCGTTCACTCAAAACGATTTAATAACCGGATCAGTAACGTGCTGTAAGACATTATTGCGGTATTGCTTGTCAGAAAGCATTCTGTTAATAGATAGGAGACTGGCACCGGGATATTCAAGTAGCGCTAAAATAGTGTTGGATAGAATATACTCCATTCTGGCACTTCAAACATCTGGTCAAACTTTTTTGAAAACAGACATTAAGCCAGAATTAATAATATGTCTCATTTCTATTGGTACTTCCTCAATAATATTAAAGGCAATCGGTCATTCGGTATCAGAAGGATTAAAATATATGGCATCTTTAACTCTCTCTTTTGGTATATAATTAATGATTTTATCAGCTAATTCTCCATGAGGATCGATTAAGCCTATACCATTACCTTTTATAATATCTTGATAGCACATATTTTCAATAAGAGTAGACTTGCCAGAACCTGCTTTGCCTATCATATAAATATGGTATTTTCTGTCAGCGTCTTTAATTCCAAAATTAACTTTTTGTGTTCTAAATACTGTACTGCCTAAAAGAGTAATATTTTTTTCTTCTTCGTCGTCCATAGCATTTAATTATGAATTATTGGTAAATTTTGAGGCGGAAAACCTCGCTTATTTTTTTCTCAAATAATAGACGAGAAATAAATGTTTTGGAGGGGAAAATGAAATAAAGAAGCAAGCTCTTTGGCACTCATAATCATTACTTCTTTGTTTTGCCTTCTTTCTTTCAATTTTAGATAGTTATCATTTTGAGGAACTTTTTTGGCCGGCAATCATTTTGATATTTTTAATTGAGAGTTTTGGTCGGATATTTCTTCAAGGGCATTAGTGGTAGTATTAAATTGCTTAATAAACAGCTCAAGTGATGACGGGATTACTTCAGTTTTATGATTGCGAGGTCAGATGTAGGCTACTCTTATAGAGGTTACGAAATTAATTCCATTAATTTTATTTTCTACCTTTTCAGCAAGCTGTTTGTCGTTTTCTGTTAAAGTTTTCGGTTTTTCTCCTTTATTCTCTGAGCTCCTCGAGGAAACTGCAGGAATCATAGAACTAATAAAATCTTTCAAAATTTTACTTCCCAAAGCTGCTGGTTTTTGAGGTGGTTCTTTGCCAATTAAGGGATTATAGATTGTTTTTGAGATAAAGTCTCACTCTTGTTTTTCTAAATCATTGAGATTTCTAATAACGATCTGAATAATTATTAGATCTTGGTTTTGAGCTTTTTGAAGCAATTCTAGGAGTGTCGAATAAGGATCGAAAATAATCTGTTCTAATGCATCTTTGGGGGCAGTTTTCATTTGGGATTGAATATTAAAAAATGATTCATAAGTTAAAATGGGAAAGGGACTAGGTTTTTTATATTTATATTCCTTATATCATAAATCATAATTTTTGTTAGGAATATACGGTGGCAAATCATTTAAATAATCGTTAATTTCGACAATAGTAATATTCGGATATTGAGAGTAAAGCGCGATTGATATTAAATCTCGTATTTTAATCGGTACTCGGAGGATGAATCTTAAAAGTTTATCTTTACCTACAATTTCTAAAGAAATATTTTGATTATCTTCAAGCTTAATATTTTTTAAGCTGTTAAAAAATAATTCTAAAAATTGAAGAGGCTTTTGTGCAGCTTCTGCTGAAAATTTGATTTCTAAACATGAGTACTGGCTATCTTCTATTTTTAATATCTGTTGGTATTTTTTTAAAAGGCTTTTGAAAATTCAAAATAATAAAAATGGCAACAAAATTCACCAGAATTCTTTAATAATTCCGGCTAAAAGTTGCCATAAAGCGTGAAAGATAATAATAAACTCATGCATCACAATGATTATAGATATAAAACTGCCTTTAAATTTTAATATCCCTAGGCACTCAGAATTTGATAATCACCGCTACTGCTTGGCGGTTGTTTTTTTATTGCTTCTTCGTTGTCGGTTTCTGAGGTATTAATATACGCCTTATTTATTGTGTATTTACCATCGGGGGTTTTTTGGAATTGTTTATCTCGTAAAATAAAGCGAATAGTATTATCTTTAACTAATCTTTGTTTTTTTACTTCTCGGACGATATCGTTAAAACTTAAAGGTTTATTGGCGGTTTGTAAAATAGTATAAACTACATCTTTTGCAGTACCTTTATTATATCCTCACTCTTGAAGAGCATAAATGCCGTGGCCGATGAGCACAAATCTCGGATCCCTAATAAGCTCGTTATGAACAGTTTGAACATTAATTTTTCGTTTATTAGGAAAATTATAGTTGGATAGCAAAGAACATAATTGACGAAAATGAATGGGTTTTTTGACATTATATTTCATAAAATAATAGCCTTTGTCGCGAGTACTCACTGGTCTAATAGTAGCCCATCTTACGAGTCCATATTCGCCCAAGGGATTTTTATCAAAGTTTTTGCAGATTATTAAAATATTTTCCAATGTCTTTTTATCGATTGGTTTGTTAGAAGAGATATTTGCTAAAATATTTTCTAGCGAAAGAGGCTTTTTTGTTTTTTCTAAGAGTTCTTGAACTTGTTTAACCACATCTTTTATTAAAGAGTCATAATTTTTAGATAAAGCTCAAAAACTTTTATATATTTTATTCTCTTTGGAAAAATATAAAGATCCATCTATAGTTAGCCAGAGACTAAAAATAGCTTCAGGAATATCTTCCGAGTACTTTTGTTTGAGATTTTTATAAAGGAGGTTTTCTTCACAAAAGCCACCATTTTTTTGAAGAAATTTTTTTGTTGTTTTAATGAGTTGATAGAATTCTTTGGGATGATGAACCTTTGAGAGATTTTTAATAACCTCATTTTCGATTTGGCGGATTCTTTCACGAGTAATATGATATTTAGAGCCAATCGCCTGAAGCGTCGCCCTTTTGTTATTAAATAAGCCAAATCTTTTTTCAATAATTTCTCGTTGGCGTTGGGGTAAAATACTTAATAGCTGTTTGGTATAATTTATAAACAAGCTAGAATTATTTTTCATAGTACAATTTGTTATTAACTGTATAATATTAAGTATAACAAATATTTTAGAATTAGTCAAGGGATAAATTGCAAAATACAAAATTACAAAAAATAGCTTAAAGCAAAGTCTAAAAACTCAACTTTCATCACCTTGTCTTACATAC
>CAZYWI010000027.1:0-6188 GCA_964651585.1 uncultured Candidatus Saccharibacteria bacterium
GATACTTTTGGACACCAGGGTGTTCATTTAAATTATGACAATTTAAACTATGATACTTATATTAGTCAAGAAAAAATATTTTTCTCAGAGCCAAAATCATTAGCTTATTGAAATTTAGATAGTGTCCCTAATCGACCAACCTACATTGTAGACGATTCCGGCAATATTAATCAGCGAGGTAGCGCTACTTGCTATGGCTCACCTTGCACTAATCCTATTGTTCCAGATTATAGCGGCGGTACATGCGTTTTTAACCAGTGTTTAAAATTTACGGGAGATTCTAATGGAGGTAGTGTCGTTAGTTTTCCTGATATTACCCAGTGAAATAATATCCAAAAAATTACTTGAGAAGCCTGAGTTTATCCCTTTTCAGTATCTAATGATCAGATGTTTTTATCAAAACAAGGAGCTAACTATTTTCGCATTCTTAATTCCAAACCATTTATTAGCTTTAATATTTCTGGCACTCAAAGAACTTTAGCGGGCAACACTGTTTTACAAAATAATAATTGATATCATTTGGTGGCTACTTACGATGGCTCTTATATTAGATTATATGTTAATGGCAACTTAGATAATACCTCAGATTTATATTCTGGGGCGCTTAATTTTAATACTGGTAATCTTTTATTTGGTTTATGGACTCAAAGTGATCGAAGACCTTTTGATGGTTATTTAGACGAAATAAGGTTATATGATTATGCTCTCAATGGTTCACAAATTAAAGATCATTACACAACTTTATCCAAATACATTGGCCTTTTGGCATATTGGCCCTTTGATGATGCTTTAAATGCCGCTTCTTATATTTATAGTAGTGATCTTGGTATAACGCCTTCTATGAGAACACTGAGCCTGCCCGACATGAGGCCTATAGATATTAAATTTACGAAAGCCATTAATGCTGAAGGACAATGTCCGAGTGGCTCTTGTCTTGAATTTGTTAGAGATTATCAAAGCCATGGTATAGCCTTCTTAGAGGCTCTTCCTAATATTAATACTATTACGCTTGAAATGTGAATTAAGCCGAAAAATTTCATTACTAATGATTATCAGGATTTAGTCATGAACGAAGGATTTTATGAGACAAAACTTTATGATAATGATGTTAGCTTTGGTTTGAAAATTAATGGTACTTTATATACGGAACGCTACGAAGCTAATTTAGAGTTAAATAAATGGTATCTTTTAGATTTTACTTATGATGGAGAAAATATGAAGCTTTATATTGATGGCGTCTTAAAACAATCTTGAAATCATCCGGGCACCATTGATGACACAAGTACTCCAAAAGTCTTGACTTTAAGCTACAATTCTTCAACGCCCATAAAATGATATAGCGGTCTAATGGATGAACTAAAAATTTATAACCGAGCTCTTTCTCAGGCAGAAATTAATAATCAATATAATAAAGGCTATCTTTATTATGAATACTTTAAGCCAACTTGTCACATTTCAAGCCAAGAAACAGTAGATAGCGAATGTCTTAACTGTAATCCCATAAATGGAGGAGGCGAGTGTCAAACAGCGCGAGTTCGTACTGCTTTCAGACCATTTTTATATAAAGTTTTTGATGTCATTAAATGAGGCAAGGGTATTAAGCCACAAGAAATTCAACTTACTCAATTATTGACGCCTTTAAAAAAATGAAGCTTGTTTGTTTATGATTCCAATTATTATGCTGGAGGTAAAGACGAATGAACTAATAACGCTTGTCAAGAATTTCAAGACACTGAGCCAGAATTAAGACGAGTTAATTTAGCTGGCGATGATATAGGAGAAGCATATGTGCGCCAATATTGCGATGCCTCCAATATTAAAACTTTTTATACAAACGGTTCTAACAAGGGTTATATTACTTTAGAAAATCCAAGTTCCAACGGATATTTAGTTTCTCAAACCTTTAGTTTTCCTGAGAAAGTTGGTATTTTAGCTTTTTTCTGAAAAGGTAATTTAAATGGTGGTCAAGTAAAGTTTCAGTTTGATTGTGAGAATTCAATTACTACTGTCGGCGGTAATTTAAGAGACGAATCTTACTGAACTTATGAAGCCCCTTATCCTAATAAACAAAATTGATGCGACAATACTCAATATTATACAACTTTACCAGATGTAGAATATACTCCCTCAACTTGTTGAGAAAGAGGGTCTGGCAGTGGCTGTTATAATGCAAAATTTTTCAGATTTAAGGTAACTTTAGTACCATCGGGCAGTCAAGCACCACAGATTAACGAAATTTATTTACGAATCGGTCATTATCAGCAGTAGTAAATAAATCAAAAATCAAAATACAAAATGATAAATCAAATTATATAACTGAGTATAATTTAATTCTCCATTTAATAAATTCAACTCAAATTATGAAAAGAAAAAAATTAAAAGCAATGACTTTGATAGAAGTTTCGATTTACTTGGTTTTGTTTATCGTTATTTCTTCTTTAATTTACCAATTTTTTACTTATTTAATTCATTCCAGATCAATTTTAGAAAAAACAACCTCTAATTATAGCGAAGAAACATTTAAAGATACAGTCGAAGAAGCTTTAAAACAAGCAGATTTTATAGATCACGTGCTCGCCCGTCAAGCCACGGGGTGTTGAAGAGAACAGTGCCCACGTTATGATCAACTGATATGCGTTGGATATTGGCATGCGGAACCCAACGATATATCATTTGGTTGTGGCGACGGCGACTGTGCGTTAAATCTCCCCACTAATTGTTATCTATCAGCATGATATAATAAACAGGATGGATGTGCTTGTGTTGGTAATCCTCAGAACGAAGATAATAAATGCTTCTGTAATATTAAAAGTTATGATGTTGGTCTCAATGGCTGTTGATGAACTAATGTCGGCTCTTCGTTAGAGCCTTCTTATGAATGAAATTGTAAAAAAGATGAAAGCATCAACTTGTCAGAAATGCATCCTTATAACCATTGAGCCTGAAATGATCAAAATGGCTGGCTTGATTTAAAAGACATTAAATTGGATCACAATAGTTTACAATTAATAGGCACAGCAAAATTTATAAACGAATCCGATATTATTTCGTTTAATTGCCAAACAACTAATACCTGCTCCAGTAATCCTTATTATGTTTATATGGATCCCAAGGGAGACCTTCATGGTTATGCTTGAGGGGAAAGAATAGGCTGAATCAGCTTTAATTGTCAAGAGGGAGGCACAAGCCAAAATGATATTTGCGATACCTTGTCTAATTATAAAGTTTCTATTGATCCCGGCACGGGCGAATGAAATGGCTATGCTTGATCTGAAAATATCGGCTGAATTAGCTTTAATTGTAAAACAGGGGGAAATAATCAATCAGATATCTGTGCCACTTCTAATTATAAAACAGCGTTTTCTACTAATAGAAAAGGCGTCTTGCAATATAATTTTTCTTATCTTAATAATGATCAAATGGTAAATAGAAATCTTAATTTTGATTTCAATTTATTTAAAAATTTTACCGTTTCTTCGATTACCCCCGACACCGGCGCAAATAATAATTTAATAGTTATTAGTAATATTGCAGGCAATGGTTTTGAAAATGGAGCCACTGTTGTTTTAAGAAAAGCAGGAGAAAATGATATTTATCCAAATACTCATTTTCAATATGTATCAGGGTCCAGTCTCACCAACGGAGTTTTTGATTTGCAAAATAAAAAAGCAGGAGTTTATGATGTCATCGTTATTAACCCCAATGGAAATTCTGGCATTTTAAAAAATGGCTTCACTATTACTAGCGGAAGTTAACGATCAAGTATAATAAACAAATAGCCAAAACATAGCCGACAAAAACCAAAATTATTAAATTAAAACTCAAAAATGATTTTCAAAAGCAAAAAACAACTTTTAGCAACAAAAACAAATAAAAAAAACGGACAAGCAGCCTTAATAATTATTTTAATTTTAGGCTTAGTGTTTTTATTTATCAATATTTCAATTATTTCTTATAACGCTTGGCGCTGACAAAATCTCGAAAATAGCATTGCAAAAATGAATCGAGAGTTTCATTTATCTTCTGGTGCGCTTTGATCTCTAATTTCTATTTTAGAAAATAGAACTCAACCTAGCTATTCACCTAATTTTTTTCTCAGCGCTAACGATAAAGTTGTTACTATTGCCGATGCGCCTCTTCACTTAATTACTACGCCTTATTATCCCGATGGTGCTGTTGAATTTGGTATTAGAACCATATTTCCTTTAAACAATGTTTTAGGAGAAAAATATTATGTTTTTAGATATGATTGAATCAAGGGAACTGAATACTTGTTTCCTCAATATGATTATGTACATATTAGTCCCAGAGATAGGAGCGAAGCCTCGCCAATTTATTATCGTTATCTGCCCATTTTGTTTAATGAATATCCGCCTAATCAATAAGCGCTTTTAGATAAAATCATTAAAGAGTTAGGAGCTAATTGATAAATAAAAACACAGTTCTTATAATAAATGGTATTGAAAAAGACCGGTTATTATGATATACTAAATAAAATAATGATAAGTAGATCCAAGTAAACATTTTGTATGAATTATTCAAAACAAAATCAAGAATCTTTTAAAGATAAAATTAAAAAATATTTTATTCCTCAAGAAGATATCGGGGGATTAGAAATTAATGATAAAGTAATAAAAATCATAGGTTTTAAAAATAGCCACAAAACAGTGAAATACTCTGGCATTATACAAATAGCACCCCAAACAATTATTAACGGTTTTCTTGCCAAACCAGAAAGCTTAATTCAAGCACTGAATCTTTTAAAAAATCAAATAGCAAAACAGCAACCAACCCCTCCTTATGTTATTCTTTCTCTTCCGCCAAATAATTTTTATACTAATATCATCACTATCCCCAAAAATACGATTTTAGCTGCTAATAATTTTGAAGAAACCGTAAAACTCAATACAAGACTAATTTCTCCAATTCCTTTGGAAAACGCTTATTTTGATTGAGAAGTATTACCAAATGAAGAAACAGCAGAAAATATCTCTGTTTTTGTTGGAATAGGCGATAAAAATAATATTGATCGCTACCTTGAAGCACTAAAAGCATGTGAATTCCGAGTAATTGCTGTCGAAAAACCAGCCTTAGGTTTAATGCGATTTATCAATCAATTTTCTTCTAATAAGGAACCATATCTTTTAATAAATATTGATAGAGACGGGATTGATTTAATTATTGCCAAACAGATTGAATTAATCTTTTATGATTTTGATTCCTGACAAGAAGTAATGCGTTTTGATCTGCGTAAATTTTTAACCACTAAAGAATTTGAGATTTACCTTACTAATAAAATCTCTCAAATTATGAATTATTATCAAAGTCGCTATAGCCAGTCTTTAGCTAATTTTTATTTTTTCTCAGTAATTGAAAACTTGAAAGGTCACGCTGTTCATTTTATTCAAGAAAAATTTAATTTAAAACCTATTTTATTATCAAACGACATTCCTCTATTTATAAAAAATATTTCCGAGGAATGATATAGCACTATTGGCACGGCTTTGCGTGGTCTTATTCCAAGAGGAGAAGACACTATTATTAGCTTAATGGCCACAGGTACAGAAAGAGAGTATGAGCAATCCAAGCTTATAAGATATCTTTCTTTATGAACTAAAATCACAGCCACTATTTTAATTGCTCTGGTTGCTATTTTTGGTAGCCTTTGTTATTTTTTCTACATTCCCTTTAGTCAAAGAATTATTAATTCTGAACAGACAACCGCCAGCGCTGAAGTTTTAAAACAAAAACGAGAAAGTTTAGAAAAAGAAGTCGATAAATCAAATTTTTATATCAAGGGTCTATATAATGCTTTACTCACTTCTTCTTTTGATTGATCTCTACAATTCCAAACGCTTTTTGACACTGCTAAGCAATATAAAATTAATGTGCTGCAAATATTTATTAGCGCTCCTTCAAATAATATTACTTTGCACGGCGAAGCGCCATCTCGCAAGGCTATCACTGATTTTAAAGATGCTCTCGAGCAAACCAAACTATTTACTTCAATCTCGGCGCCTCTTGAATCATTATCTGGAGAAGGCGACAAATTTTATTTTTCCTTTAAATTTAGTTTTGCGACTTTACCTATACCAGCCAGCGAAAAAATTAGTAATTAAAAGTAACTATCTCAAATCTTTATTTTCTGTTATTGACTCTTGAATATTAATCTTTATTATGCTACTCTT
>CAZYWI010000028.1:0-6059 GCA_964651585.1 uncultured Candidatus Saccharibacteria bacterium
GTAGCTTCAATGGTTACTAAACAAAAAGTTGCTGAAATTACTTTAAACGAGGTGGATATTGCTAATGTAAAAATAGGCCAAAAAGCAAAAATTACTTTTGATGTTATTGATGGCTTAGAAATTCCTGGTGAAGTAATAGAAGTTGATACTTTAGCAACAGTCACTCAGGGGGTTGTTAACTATGGTGTTAAAGTTGCTTTTGATACTCAAGATGAAAGAGTCAAGCCAGGAATGAGTGTTTCTGCTTCCATCGTAATTAATGCTAAAGAAGGTGTTTTAATTATTCCCAGCACCGCTCTTAAGGAACAAAACGATGCCACTTATGTTGAAAAAGCAACAATTATTGGTACGGCACCAAATTTTGTGCGAGAGACTCTCACTTTACCTGCTTCAAAGGTTACTATTTCAAAGCAGCCAGTGAAGGTGGGGATTTTTGATGATATAAATTCAGAAATTATTAGCGGCTTGCAAGAAGGAGATACAATTGTAATACAAACTATTTCTTCAAGCAATGCTAAAGCCGCCTCTCAGACCACGAGAAACAGTTTATTCCAAATGCCTGGTATGGGAGGTAATGGCAGAAGTTTTAATCCATCATCTATGAGAAATTTTAGATAGAAAACACTATTTTTTAAACATTTTGCTATGATAGAAGTTAAAAACATTGGAAAAATTTATAAGAGTGGTGATATTGAAACTGTAGCTCTAAAAAATATTTCTTTTGAAGTTCCAAGTGGCGAATTTGTAGCTATCACTGGCCCTTCTGGTTGTGGCAAGTCAACTCTGATGCATATTTTAGGATGTTTGGATACGCCAACCAAGGGGAAGTATTTTTTAGAGGGAGTTGATGTATCAAATTTATCTGATGATCAATTGGCTGAAATTAGAAAGAGCCAGATTGGTTTTGTTTTTCAATCATTTAATTTATTGCCAAGAATGACAGTGTTGCGTAATGTTATGTTACCTCTAATTTATACCGGGATTTCTAAGGAAGAGCGAGAAAGGCGCGCTAAAGAATGTCTTAAAAGCGTTGGTTTTGAAGAGTCTCATTTTTTTCATCTTTCTAATCAACTATCTGGTGGTCAAATGCAACGCGTAGCCATTGCTCGTGCCCTAATAAACAATCCAAAACTTATTTTAGCTGATGAGCCAACGGGTAACCTAGATAGTAAAACCGGAGAGATAGTTTTAGGCACTTTTCAAAAACTTCATCGTAAGCAGAAATGTACTATTGTTTTGATTACTCATGATCATTCCGTTGCCGAGCATAGCCAACGTATTATTTATATGCGTGATGGTGAAATTATTGACGACGTTATTAATCAGAATCAAAAAATATCTGAGTACGCTTAATTACTCTTTTTATTTTTAAATAATTATTATGAAATTTTCTGATTTAGTACAAGAAACATATTCAGCAATTTCTGCTAACAAAACTCGCACAGCCTTAACCATTTTAGGTATTATCATTGGTATTGGATCAGTAGTCGCGATGATTTCTGTTGGTGAGGGTGTTAAACAGCAGATAGAATCTAATATAGAAAGCATGGGTTCAAACTTAATTATGGTTACGCCTGGATTCCAAAGAATTGTGGGTTCACAAGCACGCTCGTATCGTGGTTCTGCTCAGTCTTTAACTTTAGATGATGCCGAAGCCATTGAAAAAGAAGTGCCAAATGTTAAGGCAGTAGCTCCTGAAAGTTTAGGAAGGTTTCAAATTACTGCTAAAGGTTCTAATACGAATTGTACTGTTTA
Organism: uncultured Candidatus Saccharibacteria bacterium; assembly: GCA_964651585.1. GTDB lineage: Bacteria > Patescibacteriota > Minisyncoccia > UBA6257 > JAKLIH01 > CAZYWI01. The sequence continues at coordinate 1,756 of CAZYWI010000028.1, forward strand.
TGGAGTTGGGGCCTCTTATTTTCAAATCAAAAACATAGGCGTAGAAAAGGGAGCTTCTATTTCGCAACAAAATGTTCAAAGATTATCCAAAGTAGCTGTTTTAGGGCCAACAACAGCAGAAGATTTATTTGGAAAAAACGCTAACCCAATAGGTCAAACCATTAAAATTAATAAAATAAGTTTCACAGTAATAGGGGTGGCCGAATCTAAGGGCGGAGCAGGACTTTTAAATCAAGATGATGCAGCTTATGTGCCAATAACAACCTTTCAACAATTTTTAAGTGGCGACGAGCATGTTTCTGTAATTAATATTCAAGTTCAGGATCAAAAATGAATGTCTTATGTTCAAGATGGAGTGGCTAATCTTTTATTAAAACGCCATCATATTAAAAACCCTGAAGAAGCAGATTTTAGCCTAATTAATTTAACCGATGTTATAGAAATTTCCACTTCTATCACTAATATGTTAACAATCTTCTTAGCTTCTATTGCGGGCATTTCATTGCTTGTAGGGGGCATAGGTATTATGAATATGATGTTGACAAATGTTACAGAAAGAACAAGAGAGATCGGTTTGCGCAAAGCCATTGGAGCCAAAAGCAAAGAAATCACTTTACAATTCCTTTTCGAATCTATTATGCTGACATTTATAGGTGGCGTTTTGGGGATTATTTTAGGATGACTTTTATCAATAGGCATGGCTCATTTTGTGGGCATTGCTACTAAAATTTCTTTGTATTCCATATTTTTAGCCGTAGGAGTATCTGCTGCCATTGGTATTGCTTTTGGTTATTATCCCGCAAAACGAGCTGCTGCATTAAATCCCATAGATGCCTTGCGTTACGAATAATTAAACTTTTATACTTTATTTTTTTGTTGATATTTAATAGCTGTTGCTTTTTCTTCAAAAATTTGTTAAAATAATAGAGTATAAAAACATATAAAAATATCATAAATATTATATTTATATTATTCCGCGGTAGTTGAGTGGGCTAAAACTCAAAGTATTGAGTTTTAGCGGGTAAACTTCAAATATTAGTGAATGAAAATTCACTAATAGAAATAGAATTGTTTACCCCGGAACAACCCTTGATACGCCTTTGGCGTATCATAGGCGTTAAGAAAAGGAAACTTTTAAAATAAAACTATCGAAATAAATTATTGTTATTCCGCGGTAGTTGAGTGGTACAACGCCTCCCTGTTAAGGAGGATTTCGCAGGTTCGAATCCTGCCCGCGGAGCAAATCAACTGCTTGATTTGCGTCAGGATGAGAAAGGCGCAGCGATGTTTTTGTTTGTGAAGCAAGGCAAAAACCGCGAGCCGGGGTCGCGAAAAATTTCCGTCAGGAAATTTATTTGTGACCAAATCCTGCCCGCGGAGCTACAAACCCCTGATTAAAATCAGGGGTATTTAATTTGCAAAAAGTATAGAAAAGTGATATAATAATACTATAAAATAAAAAATATAAAACAAAGCCTAAAATCTATCGAGGAAAAAGAAAAGAAGGTAGAGGAGAATTTTTTCGAGGAGAAACAAGAAAAAGATTTCTCTAAAAATAAAAAGATTATTTTTTGATGCAAAAGTTACTGGAAGAATCCAGTATGGCTGGTAAAGATAATATCAAGGGTTTATCATAGGCTATAGCCCTAATATCTCAGGGGTTAATCAAATTTTTCAATTATGTATAAAACATATCACGAAATAGAGTTAAAATTTTTAATTGATAACCCTCGTTTGGTTCATATGATACTTAAAAAGCACAAGGCCAAATTTATTGGTAAAGTTTTTGAGAAAACCTTACGTTTTGATACACCCAACAACGAGCTAGAACAAATGGGAAAATTTTTAAGAATTAGAACGGGGTTTAAAAATGTTATAACCTTTAAGCATAAAATTAAAAACAGAAATTTTAAAGAACGCGAAGAAATTGAATTGGAAATTGAAGATCCTATAAAAATGAGACAAATTTTAGAAAATCTTGGTTTTACTAAAGTTCTTATTATGGAAAAATATCGCGAGAAGTGATTATTAAATAATACCGAAATTGATATTGATAAATTACCAATGGGTAGTTTTGTAGAAATTGAAGGAAAACCCCGCGAGATTAGACAAGTAGCCAAACTATTGCAATTAGACTTTATAAAAAGAATAACAGATAATTATTGGGATTTATGAGCAATTTTTACCAGAAGAAACGGCATTAAAAGTAAAAATATTGTTTTTAATGCAGTTAAAGATATTAAAAAATAATATGAAAAAGAAAATATCAATAGACGATATTCAAGAATGGGAGAAAAACTTTTCTAAAAATAAAGGTATAAGCCAAAACGAAGAAACAGCTATTAAAATAGCAATTTTTAAATTAGTCGAAGAAACCGGAGAAGTGGCAAAGGCTGTTTTAGAAAATAATTGAAATGAAGTACCGGCTGAGGTTTCTGATGTTATAGTATTTGCTTGTAAAGTGGCTAATATAGCTGAAAAATTTCATCATTCTGATAAGTTGCCTGAAGTACTTCAACGAAAAATGAATTATTGCGAAGCAAGAAAATACAATACTAAAAATAAAAAATTAAACAAACCTCGCAGCGTCGAATTTAAATAAGCTCAGTAATTATTTACTGAATTAATTCATGAGCTTAAATAAATATGCCAAATTCAAAATATCAAAATAGAACAATTAGGAAACTATCAAAAACTGGAGGAGGTAAAAGTTTTGCCATTACTTTGCCAATGGAATATATTAAAAAGCTTAAATGGAAAGAAAGACAAAAACTTCAGGTGGAGCTGAAGGGCAAGACTATTTTTATTAAGGATTGAAAGAGATAGCATCTAAGAAAACATTATTTTTATTAAAACATATTAAAGTATGTTTTATTATAATCAATAGCTAATAGTTATGTAATTTAATTTTTATTTAATAAATTCAGCAAAATTATGAAAAATAAATGATGATTTATAGTTTTATTAATTGCTCTCGCTATCTTAATTGGATATTTTCTTTTTAATCGTCAGGCAGTTAGTAATGATAAAAATATCGCAGTAACGCCATCACCCGTTACAACTAAATTAGCGCTTTGTTCTAATGAATATTATCAAACTGAATATGATGAAGATGGGAAAATAGTTATAAAAGATTTTCCCTATCGCGATATTGAAGATGACGAGCAGTGCCAGCCCAATGAAGTCACTGGCAGTAGGAACACTTTTGGTGGATGTTGTCCCAATGATAATGATGACGGTTTAACTAAATTATGTTATTATAAAGATTTATCATTAGCAAAAATAAAAGATTTAACCTGTGTTCAAAAAATCACATTAAGTGGTATATGAAATCCAGATATTGGTACTTATTATGTGACCGATTGCTTTTTTGAAAACGACGATTTAAATTATTTATCTAATCTCACAAATTTAGAAGAAATAATATTTGACGGATGCGGAAATAATAATATTGATAATGGTTGATGAAAAAATCTTAAAAATCTGAAACAAATATCTATTTATTTTAGCCCCTTTAATATTAATGATGAACAATTTGCTAAGATATTATCTGTTATCAGCAAAATTTCTACTATTGAAAGAGTTGATATAAGATATGGAATGTTAGGACTGGGATCATATAAAGATATTGATAATTTGTGTAATTACATTAATAGTTGGAAGAATATTAAAGCACTTGATATACAAGGAGAGATTGCCATCACGAAGCAGAGAGAATTTATTCAGTATAATATTGATGGTTCGGTAGAAAAACAATATCCTAATTGTGAGGAATGGCTAAAAGAGTTTAAATTAAAATACGAAAAGGAGTGGGGACAAAATAGTTAGGGGTAAATTATTATTTATGTCCTTGTTCCTATTTATTTAATAATCATAATTATTTTATTTGCCGCTTGATATAAATGGCCAGAAGGACAAAAATTGTGGTATCTCCAATCACAGCTAATTTTTATAAAAACTAAAGTTTGGGGAAACGAACGCCAATTTTTTAAATTCTTGAATTAAATTTGCTCTGGGTTTTCATAAAGGATTAGCTCTTTTTCTTAAATTTTTATTTATATTATTTTTATTTTCTATACTCATTTTGTCTTTATGATTAGTTCTCTTTTATTTATTGTTTTAATTTAGCATAAATTTTTATTTCTTTTAAAAAGAAAGTAGCATTTTTTCAAAATTTATGATATAATTATTTATGGTCGAGAAGTATTCGGTTGGCAAAGAACTCTTAATATTAATAAAATTTTTTAAAAATTTTTATGAAAAAATCAATTATTTGGATAGCTGTTATTTTAATTATAGTATTA
>CAZYWI010000029.1:0-5733 GCA_964651585.1 uncultured Candidatus Saccharibacteria bacterium
TCCTCATCAAAAATATCAGTGACTTTTTGTATTTCCATAAAGTGATTACCAGCGCCTAAAGTACCTAACTGATCTTTACCTCGTCTTTTGGCTAAATCAGATACGCAAGAAGCATTTGTCTCTTGAAGTGATCCCTCAGACTCACAATATTTTATATCATCATTTTCGCCGTAGCCTTGGGATATTCAAAATTTCACGCCACCTTCAAGAACTTTATCTAAAGTTTTAGAATCTAAAACAATACCCCCACCTTCGCCAAGTCCAGAGGGCACATTTCTATAAATAGTTTTAATGAACTTTTGAATGCTATCGGCTTGTCAATCTCGAATATTACTATTGGTTTTTAACAAACGAATGCCACAATTAATATCATAACCATTTTGACCGGGTGAAATAATGCCTTCATCTAAATCAAATGCTGCCACGCCGCCGATTGGCATTCCATATCCTTCATGAATATCTGGCATAGCAATAGCATATTTTTGCAAACCCTGAAGTGTAGCAACATTGATTAACTGATTTAAACTATTATCTTTCAAAATGTCGGGTAATAATTTTTCAGAAGCATAAATGCGAGCTCCTACTTTCATATCGCTTCTAAAACTGGACGGAATTTCTCATAAATAGTCAGTAATCTTTTTAAGATTTTCTTTAGCAATCATAGTTATTTCTAAAGTTATAAAATATACATTAATTCTAACATATTATTTTCACAAATTACAATATCTTAAATAGTAACCGGCAACGCCAAAAGCTACAGAAACATTCAAAGATTCCTTTTTACCCAGCATTGGGATTTCCACAATAGAATCGCAACGCTTTAAAAGAGGCTCTGATAATCCCTTGGTTTCTGTGCCCAAAACTAGAGCTAAAGGAAATTTCGGTTGATAGCGAAATAAATTCGTGGCAATTTTATTTTGCTCTAAAGCGACAATGTTATAATTATGATTTCTTAATCAATTTATAACTCGCCAAGTTTGCTTTTCTTGTGAGAAAGGTATAAACTTTTCAGCACCTAAAGAAACTTTAACAATTTTAGCATCGGGTGGCCCAGGAGTAATACCGCACAAAAAAATATGTTTTACGCCTAAAGCATCAGCTGTCCTAAAAATTGATCCGACATTATAGCAGCTGCGGATATTATCTAAAACAACAGTAAAATCTTGCGATCATTGCCTACTCATAAATGTCAAGCTTTTCTTTTAATTTTTGCTGATCAAAACCGATAACTAATTCGCCATCGATATCAATAACTGGCACTGACATTTGACCTGTTTTTTTAATAAATTCTTCTGCATTTTTAGGGTCAGAAACATCAATTTCTTCAAAAGCAATATTATGCTCTTTGAGGAAATTTTTGACCGCGCTACACCAGGGACATCCTGGGGCCGAATAAACCTTTACCATCATATTGAAAATTAATATTTTAAATTTATTTTTATTTGTCTTATAAATTAAGTTTTTGCTCTATAATTTTTATAAAATCCTCCAAAGATACTGCTCCCACTGTTTGCATTTTACCTTCGATCATCATCTGCATGGGCTGCCCATTTAAAAATGTCGTCGGAAAACCAAGATTATTATATGCTCCAACATAATCTTTAAATCTTTCGAGAATATAATTTCGATATTTATGGCTATCTAAACATTTTATAAAATCTTCTATATGGGCGTCGCCAGAGGAATTATCAACATGAATTTCTTTGATAATTTGAATAATATTTTCTCGAGAAAATTGTGTTTCTAAATCTCCTTCTTCAGCTAAACTAAATAAAGCTGAATGTAAAGGTCAAAAATACTCAGAACCATAAACTTCAACACCACAATGAATCGCTTCAGTTGCTAATAAAGACGGTGAACCTTCATAAGAAACCATATCATATTTGATATTAACATCATATTTACTTAAATAGTTATCTACGAACGGCTTAATCGTGTCTTGATAATACTGTCTTGATCAACCACAAGCATAATCAGACAAAACATCAATACTTAACTTCGCATTTATTGGTCCAAAAATTGGCAATTCAAAAAGAGGCGCATTTTTATAATTACTATCACTAGAAATCTGATTAACTGAAGTATTGCTTGATAAATGCTTCTTTCCTATATTTTCCCAAAGAGAAGGATAAAAATAGCGGCCGTAAACAATTATTGCAATAACTAAAATACAAGCAGCGAGTATTCGATAAAAACTTTTTGGGGACATATTTTCTGCTTAATTTAAATTAACTTCAAAAATTTATCTTAGCTTTTAAAATTTCTTTTTAATATAATAAACATACCTGCCTGCTTTACCTATCTGAGTAATTTTACCCTCTTCTTCTAACATTTCTAAATAACGAGAGGCGGTACTATCAGATACCTTGAGCAATCGCTCTACCTCATCATTAGTAATAGTTTCTCGCGTTTCAAACGTCTTCATAATTTTTTGTTTGTTTGCCTCAATATCAGAAATCGGTGGCAGAATCTCCTTTTCTTTCTGCTGATATTCTAAATACAATGATTCAATTAACCCGGTTAATCTTTCATTATCCTTTTTAAGTTTCTCCAACCCTTGTTTATATTTCTGAATAGATATTGAGATAATGAAAATCAAAAGAAAAAAGATAAGAGTAAATCACATAATGATAGTGTTAAAAATAGTTTAAAAGCAATTTATTAGCTTTTTCGTGGTTATCAACTACAAAATATAAAAATGGCTCGCAATTAATTTTTAGGCACAAAAGGCAAAAGAGACATATTTCTAGCTTTTTTAATGGCTTTTGCTAATTTTCTTTGATGCAAAGCGCAAAGTAATGTTTTTCTACGAGGCAGAATTTTATATTGGCTAGAAATAAACTTTTTTAATACCTCTACATTCTTATAGTCAATATTCTCAATATTCTTTTGACAAAAATAGCATTGTTTCATCTTGTTAATTTAGCAAATTATTAAATTATTATTTAAATAAAGTTTCTTAAATACTATATTAATTAATTAGAAAAAAATAATTTTATTTAGCTTTATTAATGGCGTCGATATCTGCCTGATAGCGAGTAGCAATAGCCATCACGTTATCCCCATAAAATCGAAACTTAGTATTTGTTGAACCCGAGAAATAAATCATCGCTGCTTTTCATTCGTCCTCATACTTTTGAGAAGCAGCCCCGTAATTGACTAAATATAAAGCTGCAGCCACAAAAGCATCTCTAACATCTCAGGGATTAGCTGGGCTTTTACCAGTAATGCTGGATACTTTATTTTCATAAGCTAGTCAAGTCGAGGGCAAAAATTGAGCTGGCCCCATTGCTCCACCTCAACCAACTCTCTGACCATTTTGATACATTGGACATGAAACAGGCGTTGAATCAGGATCCATACCTAATTTCTGAGTAATTTGTAAAAAGGGATTTTGATCTCTATCTGGCTTCATCACTACTTTTCAGCTTTTATTGGGCGGATCACCTGGCCTGTTACAGGTACCAACATTTTTACCTAAATTAGATTCCTGAGTAATAATAGCGAGCAAAAAAGCTGGTCTAATTCCTAATTTTGCTGAAACCCAATTGGCAATATCTAAGGCTTCTCCAAAGGTAACCTCTGACTTCACACCAACTAATTCATAGATTCTACTTCTAATTTCAGCGGCCTTTTGTCTTGCTTCACTTAATAGTTTTTGATAATTGGCTTCCTTACCCTTAGTCACATCTAATAATGTTTCCTGACTTTTTTTAGTTTTTTCTAATTCCTGCTGTTGCAATAATTGCATCGATAAAAGTTTTTGTGTTTCATCTTTCCTATCATCTAAGATAGCCTTCTGCTCAGTTAAAGTGTTCTGTAGCTCTTTCAGATCCTGCAGCTTTGCTTGAATTTTTGTTTGAATAATGTTTAAATTGTTCGTTTCGTCAAAATAATCTGAAAAGTTTTTATTAGCCAATAAAATTTCTATTGGACTCTCTTGTTTTTTTTGATAAAAAGCTTGCAATAGCGTTGCTAATTCTTTTTTAGTTTTTTCAAGATTAGAGAGCGTCTGCTCAATAGCCTCCTGCGTATCTTCAATTCTTGTTTTAATCTGATTTAGACTAACTTGACTTGATTGAATTTGTAAAGAAATCTGCTTAGCCCTACTTTTTAATTTGTTGATTTCGTTTTGTAATGTTTGCTTTTCTGTCTGGGTAGTTTTAAGTTCTTTTTCATGTTGAGCTATTTGGGCCTCAATCTCGGCCAACTCTTTTTCTAATTTGGCCCTTTCCTCTTCATTAACAGCTTTTACCTCTAAAGGAGAAAAAAAGATTGGCGCTAAAACTTGATGTCTACTGTAATAGAAACCCCCACTTGCAATTACCACAATAAACACTATCAAAGTAATTTTATTAAGCAACAACTTTTTACCAAAATTCTTAAATTGATTAAAACTGTTTGCTTGATTTCTGATTATTTTTGTTGCTCCTTCCTTCGCTTCTCCATTTAAAGGGGGTAAAATATCTAAATAAGTTTTTTGCCAAAATTTTCTCATATTAATATTCTAAAATATTTTAATATAATTAAATAAGATAAATATTAATATTCAACCAATTATTTAAGCTCATCTTTTTCTTTATTTTCACCTTGAGTTTCAACGGCTGGAGATTCGGTCGCTTCAACTCCGGGCATTACTGCTTCGGTTTCTTTTTCGACCGGCGTCTCCTGTGTTGGCTCGGCTAAAGTAGCGATTGGTGTTGAATCGTCAATCAGAATTTTAACGTCAGGCCCCAAATTTAAATCTCTAACATAAAGTGTATCGCCATAAGATTGTAAACGAGAAATATCAACTTCTATTTTATGAGGTAGAAATTGAGGTAAAGCCTCAACCTCAATCTCATTTAAAGACTTGATAATTGTACCACCAGTTTTTAACAAATCATTTTCTCCAATAAATTCTACAGGAATGTAAGCCTTTACCTTTTCATTCATGGCGACGGCGTGAAAATCAATATGCATAACTTCGCCACTTACAGGAGCAGTAGTCACATCTTGAATTAAAACATTATATTGCACATGATTATTTGACTTTTCGTCTAAAATATCTAATTCAATGATCGTATTATCGCCCGCCCGTTTATAAATATTTCTGAATTCTTTAGCGCTCAAAACAAGAGAAATGGGTTTAATTGTTTTGCCATATACAACTGCTGGTATCAATCCTTTATCTCTGATCGTTTTATTTTTTTTACCAAAAACATCGCGTACTTTTGCTTGCAAATGTAAAATTTCCATAGTTTTATGTTTAACTAACTTATATCTTGCTTAATTATAACAAAATATTCTAAATTTTGCAAGCGCATTTTCACATAATAAAAAGCCTTATTAAACTGTAGGCAAATTCCTCTACAGAATGTAGAGATTAAGAGACATGCTGAGGAACAATTTAGTCGTAACCAAATTGCCCATCTAATACAGACTCTGGCAAGGTATGTTTATTCAATAAACCTTCTGCCTACAGGTTAATAAAGCTTTTTTGTTTATTAATAAAAGTATAGCATATTTTTTAATAAATGTCAATACCCATAAGAAAGGGCTTAAATTTTCTTATACCTTACAAATTGTCATAATATTATACATTACGCTTTAAATATAAACTAATATCTAGGTGTAATAGAATGTCACTAAATATACTAAGTATAGTAATAGTTATTTATCTAAGTTATAGAGATTGCGAATTTGTTGTTCTTCAGGATGAAGAGCAGGATTATAGGGGGTTTTAAGGTCCAT
>CAZYWI010000030.1:0-5680 GCA_964651585.1 uncultured Candidatus Saccharibacteria bacterium
TATTCCTTAATATATATCAAGAGTAGCATAATAAAGATTAATATTCAAGAGTCAAAAAATATTTTTCCTTATTATTATATTATCTACCTTTCAGTTCATATTAAATTATTAATATTCATATGGCACACTACTAACGAGTTTCTTTTGAATATGAAGATTTTTAGTTTGATTATCAAAATTAATTCGCAATTTAACATTATCAGAAACAAGGCCGTCTATTTCTGAATTACTATAGGTCTCGCTGTCACTAAGTAATAAGCCTTTAGCCTCATTATTTAAATATCAATTATAATAATTTTCCACAATCATTTCTGGAGGCGTAGCCGAACTGATACTTTGATATAGTTTAGTTTCTTGATATTTTTGCCAATAATATAAGCTGCTAATAATTATAATGGCAGCAATCATTAATATAAATATCGCTCTATTCCTTTTCATTATAATAATTATTTTAAAATATGATCTTATTCTTGTTTTTTGGGAAATCTAATGGTCAAAACGCCTTTACTATTTAAAACAGCTTTAGAGTTATCGGCATCAATATTTTCTGGTAAAACGCAAGTGCGTGAAAATGGTCCCCAATAGCATTCGCGCTTAATATATTTTTTTGGTTCTGGTTCTTCGGGTTCCTCTCGTACGCCTCTAATAGTAATTAAATCATTAACAATGGAAATATCTAAATCTTCTTGTTTTGTTCCGGCGATTGCTGCTCTAATAACAAACTCGTTATCAGTCTCGTAAATATCAACTGGCAATTTGCCTTCTTCTACATAATCAGGCAGTTTTTTTGAATTTGTTGTTTTATTTTCTTCAACCATATTTTATTGTTTAATTTATTAAGTTTGTATCAATTTTATAGCGCTTATTATTCGCGCCGTTCCACAATATCAAACATTCACAGTAATATTGTAGCACAAATAAATACAAAAAGCAAAGTAAAGGGCAAAAAATAAAACATTGCGGTAAGAAGCGAATAATTAAATAAAGTATGAATAGCAATAGCTAGCACAAATCCTAAACCAAGAAATTTTCATCCCTTGTATTGTAAGCTTTTACTTCAAAAAAATCCGATAAGGCCTGAGCAGATAATATGAAGTAAATTAGCACCTAAAAAGCGAACCACAATCAATTGCAAAGGTAAGGTGAATACCAGCGATGATTTTAGTTGGGCTAAAACTGCTAAATAGTTTTCTATTATTGAGAAACCAATGGCCGCTACAATCATATAAATCATAGCGTCAATGTATTCGTCGAAATGCTTATTTCATTTAAGTACTAAACAAACCACCACAAATTTACTTATTTCTTCAATAAGAGAAACAAGTAAAAGCCCCGTCACATTTCTTTTTACCAGGCTCTGAGCAAGATAAGGAATCAAGTGGTTTATTTTTTCTGTAAAGGTGTACTCAATGGAGATAGTGATAAAGGCAGCAAACATACCAAGGAGAAGAGTCAAAGCAATTCACCTCATTGGCTCTGGTTTTTCCCAGTCTTTAGTGAGAAAAAATACCAGCCAAATTAACAGCGGTAAAGTGGCAATTAATAAAGGCAATAAATAAGAATATCAGAACCAGTTAATCATTAAAATGATTTAAATGTTTTCAATAATAAGATCTTTCTTCTGCTTAATTGGCAAAAGCTCCCAAATATATTCCGTAACAAAAGGAATAAAAGGATGAAGCATTTTAAGATTATTTGTTAAAATTGTGTACAAAACATATTGGGCTTGCTTTTTGGTTTGTTCGTTGGCTAAGTCTTTTTTTAAATTCTCAATAATTTTATCACAAAACCTAAATCAAAAATATTTATAAATCAAATCAGTAGCCCTTGTAATATCTAATTTATCAAAATATTTTTTATATTTTTTAATAATTTCTTTATTTTCCTCAATCAATTTATTATATTGACTATCTAATTTTACGGATTCTCCCCGAAAATCGTCTAAATTCATTATTACAAACTTGGAAGCATTTCAAACTTTATTGATAAAATTTCTAGCCCCAATAATTTTATCTTGAGAATAGCTAATATCTTCGCCTATTTTGGCGCCATAAAGTAACGATCAGCGTAAGGCATCAGCGCCATATTGATCGCACAAATCCATAGGATTAATCACGTTGCCTTTAGATTTAGACATTTTTTGATGGTTTTTATCGCGAATTATACCATGCAAAAGCACTTTTTCAAAGGGTATTTTCCCCGTTCGATACAGACCCATCATAATCATACGGGCTACTCAGAAAAATAAAATATCGTAGCCTGTTTCCATAATATCGGTTGGATAAAATATTTTGAAGTCATCCTTTGAGCCCATTAAAGTAGCAAATGGCCACTGGGAAGAAGAAAACCAGGTATCAAAAACATCGGTATCTCTAACTCAACCTGTTCCTTCTGGCGGCTTTTTACCAATATAAATTTCTTGCTCACTTTCTTTTTCTTGGGCGTTTTTCATTTTGCCTTTTTCTTTTTGATGATATCATGCTGGTATGGGAATGCCTCATCAAATTTGTCTTGAGATATTTCAATCCTTTATTTCCTTCATTCAATGAAAGAATATTTTTTCAAACTTCTTTGGAATGAATTGGATCTGTTTTCTTTTGACTGCCTCCACCGCTATGTCGCGCAAAGATTTGTTACTTCCTTTAATGGGTTTGGTCACAGCCACAAATCACTGAGGCATCACTATTGGCTCAATTGGTGTGCCACATTTATAACAAACAGAAATATTATGACGATAAGGCTCTTTTTTCACAAAGGCTCCGCTCTGAATAAGAAGGTCAATGGCTTTTTCGCGCGCCTCTTTTGGTTTAAGTCCTTGAAGCGGCCCGGCATTCTCGTTTAGCTTTCCGTCTAAATCTAAAAGAGAACGAAATCCTAAATTATTTTCTTGGCCAATCTCAAAATCAGTGGCGTCATGGTTGGGAGTAATTTTTAAGGCGCCAGTGCCAAAATTAATATCAACGCTTTTACTCGAAATAACAGGAATTACTCTTTGAGTCAGGGGCTCAATTACTTTTTTGCCAATCCAATTTTTATATCTTTTATCGTGCGGATTCACAGCCACAGCTAAATCCCCGGGAATTGTTTCTGGTCGTGTAGTAGCAACTTCTATAAATTCATTATCATCGGCGTTAATCTGCGTCTTATTCGCATCTACGTACTTGATATAATATAGGTAACTATCTTCTTCAACATATTTAGTTTCTAAATCAGATAAAGCGGTTTTATGCTTTGGACAGTAATTCACAATCCTCAGTCCTCTGTAAATTATGCCATCATGATACATTTTCTCGAAAGTATCATAAACAATATCAATAATATCTGAATCTAAAGTAAATTTTTCTCTGGTTCAATCACAAGAGCCACCCAATCTTTTAATTTGATCTCTCATTTTTTGCCGATTGTTTTGGGTAAAGTTTCATACTTCTTGGTAAAATTCTTCTCGGCTCATCTGAAAACGCGATTTTCCTTCTTTTTCTAATTTTTTTTCATAAACTACTTGGGTTTCAAAACCAGCATGATCAGCTCCTGGCAATCATAGAGTCTTTTTACCTAACATCCTTTGATATCTAATAATTGCATCTTCAATACTCATAACAAGAGCATGGCCTAAATGCAGATCTCCATTAGCATTAGTTGGAGGCATAATAATACAAAACTTCCCCTTGTTATTTGACAATAAATTGTCTGGGTTAAAATATCCAGCTTCTTCTCATCTTTTATAAATTTTTTCTTCAATATCTTTTGGCTGATAAGCCTTAGGTAAATCCATAAAATTAGCTTACAGGATTCTGAAAATTATAATAATAGTATAGCATAAAATCTTGAAAATTTGCAATATTTTTTAAAATATGTAAGAATTCATTTAAAATATTTAAATATAATAAATAATGACTCTTAACTCACATTTTGAAAATCCAGACGAGGACAAAAATAGAAAAAAGAAAAACTTAGATTCGCTCCTCAATTATAATGCCGAGGACCTAAAAATGATTAACGAATTTAAGAACAGATATTTACAAGAATATGGAAAAGAAGAAAGTTGAGAGAAACGCAAAATTTTTATTTGCCCCATGCCGATAGAAGAAATGTTAGAATTCTGAAGTAATTATATCGAACAAGGCATCATAGCTGTAGAACATAATCCCATTCATATTTTAGGCGGGGATTTAGATGGCCTTTCTTTTGTTAAATTAAAGGCGCATAGCGATATTTCTTTAGATGCCAGGGGCTTTCTTGATTTTTTGCCAGAAGAAGTTATGGAAGATGAAGATTCGCCCTTTTTTGTTAACATAAAAGGGGGTGATGACTTCTATTTAGCTTCTCGGTCTTAAATTATTTCTTTCTCCATTTTTAATAAAGCTTGTTTTTCCTTTGCGCTGATTTTAATCTTGTTTTCAATAGCTTGAATTGTTTCTAACTCTGCTTGAGTAGCAGGATGCTTTGGCGTAAATAAAGTACAAGTATCTTCACATTGTTCGATGGAAATATTATAAGTATCAATATCCTTAGCTAATTTAATAATTTCTTCTTTGTCAAAACCAATCAAAGGCCGCAAAATTGGCAGGCAACTTGCTTGATTAATTACATATATATTATCTAAAGTTTGCGAAGAAACCTGACCTAAAGCTTCTCCGGTGGCTAAAGCCTTAATTTTTTCTGATTGAGCAATTTTATTGGCTATTCTTATCATCGAGCGACGATAAAGAATAATTCTATATTTTGGTTCAACAGTGGTTTTAATATAATTTTGAATGTCAGCAAAGGGCACAAAATAAATTTTAATTCGGGGCTGAAATTTTTTAAGAATGTTTAAAATTTCTCTGGTCTTTTCTTGACTCCTGTGAGAAGTAATGGGGAAGCTATGAAAATGAAGAAAAATATTTTCGCAGCCGCGCTTATTCATTAAAAAACTGGCTACCGGGGAATCAATACCTCCAGAGATTAAGACTAAAATTTTTCCCGAAGCTCCTACTGGCAACCCCCCTCTTCCTTTAATAATTTCTGTGTAAATAAATGCTTGATCATTTCTGACATCAATAAAAATTTCTTTTTGGGGATTTGATAAATCCACTTTGGCGTTAATAAGACCACCAATTTTTGAAGCCAAATCTTGACTGCTATAAGTGTGTTTGCCCTGCCTTGTTACTCGAATAGCAAAAGTTTCTTCGGGTTTAATAAAATTTTGATAATTACTTTGAACAAAATCGGCAATCTTTTCAATGTCCGAGGTTTCTAAATAATCCACCAGAGAAAAAGAAGTAATACCAAAAATATTTTTCAAAATTTCTTTTGTTTTTTCAAAATTGTCTTTTTCTGTTTTAATAAAGATTCTTTCTCTGGTGGCACTCAATTGATAATCAATTTTTTCTCTGTTTAGTTGTTCTCTAATATTATTAACGAGGATATTATAAAACATTTTGAAAACCGGTTTGGACTTTAAAAAGATTTCTCCATATCTAATTAAAAACATTTTTTCATTCATTTAATTAAATTAATTTTATTATTTTTATTATTTTAGCACAAGATTATAAAATTTCCAATCCCTCTCAGTATTGATACTAAAGCAATAACTCTAACTGCACCAGATCCTTATAAATTTAATTACTCGCTTTACTCATAAAAATATTCAGGATAAATAAATAACAATATTTATATTACAATAACTAAATAATACAAT